>JAYPBG010000421.1:0-2862 GCA_038124075.1 Gammaproteobacteria bacterium | reverse complement strand
CAATACGGCGTACCATTGGCTGCCTAATATACATCAAATTTAGGTCATACCCAATGACATAACCTCATCAAATGATTTAGAATTCTATTTTATCAATAAGCCAATAAATAGATCCCGTGAAATACCGATAGACCACACTGAAATTCAATCTTTAGATCAGCTTATTCTGATCGATTCAATTAAGTGAATGACTAGGCAAGAGCTAGGCAAGCGCTAGGCAAGAGTATATTCAGGACCTTTAGTTATATAACGGGCCAATGAATATTTTGAGATTGGAATTGTACATGACGCTGGCCCTCTCTACAAGAGATAGCCTTGTCCAATATGTGCACATACGACATGAATTTGCACGTAAGAGAAACACCACCTTACTGCGCTGATTGACCTTTAAGCCAGGAAGCAAGAACAGAAAACAGGAAAAAGAAACGCTATTTATTCAGCCACTTTAACAACATACTTTTAAACTCGGTGAAGTCAACCGGTTTGGATATAAAGTCATTCATTCCAGCATCATCGCACAGTTTTTTATGCTCTACGAGCGCATTGGCGGTCATGGCAATGATGGGAAGATCTGCCTGAGAATAGCGCTCCCTAATTTTACGCGTCGCCTCTAGACCATCCATCACAGGCATCAGCAAATCCATCAATACGATATCGTACGCCCCCTTCTCCACCGCTTCAACACCCAACAGCCCATTCTCAGCAATATCAAACGGCAGCCCCAACTCTTGCAACAACATGGAAGCAATCTCTTGATTAAAAGGGGTATCTTCCACCACTAAACAACGAAAGCCACGTAATGACTGGCCCTCACGAATCGGGCCATCAGCACACGCAGCACCGGCCTCATGATGTTCAACAGATCGTTGATCATCACTGTTCTCTGTTCTGTTCTCTACACGGCTCTGCGCACTGTTTTCATCGGCTGCGACTGTCTCATCGCTCACCTCACACGCCTCTTCTTCGCCTCGGGTATCCAAAACCGTTTGAGTGGATATATACCCTATCAGCTTTTTCTCCTTATAAGAGGGCGATATTGTTGCTTGAACCCAATAGAGCTCTCCCAACTTCTTGCGGTTACACAGGGCACCCGACCACGTTTCACCGCCTGAAACGGTTTCCCATAGCCTTTGCCAAAATGCATCATCATGCTCTTGAGATTTTAATAACCGATGCGAACTGCACAACAGCTCCTCTTTACTGTACCCAGACATCTCGGCAAAAGCGTCATTCACATGCGTTATTTTCCCTCGCACATCGGTTGTACTCAGCATGGTATGCGCTGAGAGCATGTTACTGAACTGCTCAACGCTCTCCAGGGTGCTCTGCGCTCTGCGCTTCGCCAACTCTATTTCACGCCGTTGAGACTCCACTGTTTCGATCAACGCGTTAAACTGACCGGCTATCACGCCCACCTCAGTAAAGGGCTCAACCGTCAAAGGTGTTAACTCATCTGTTTGAGCCAAAGTCTGCATCTCCGTCAGCACCTGGGTATACTCATCGCGAGCACCGTGCTCCACGGCATTCAACCCTTGAGCCTGAGCTTGCGGTGAACAGCGGAAGGTCACATAGGGTTTCAACACGTGCATGAGCAGATAAGTGGGGATAAACCCTATCAGCGCAGCGGCTACCACACCCACACACTGCGCATAAAGCGAGACATCACTGCCAGGCACAAAAGGTAACACCAACGTCCCTACGGCACCCCCGCCCAAATGAACGGGCACCACATTAAGAGGGTCATCGATCTGATGGCGCAGCAGTAACGCATCGATGCAACACATCACCACAACACCGATAGAGGCGATAATAATAGCCCCCAAGGGAGAGAGCATGTCAGCGCCTGCGGTCACCGCCACCAGACCCGCCAAAAGCGCTGTAAGGCAACGAGGTATATCAACCCGATTAAAGCGATACATCTGCACAAAGAGCATAACGGCAAACCCAGCAGCCCCGGCCAGTAGGGTGTTCACAACAACGACAAAGACCTGCGCATTAAATGAGGCTAAGCTTCCGCCGTTAAAACCGAGCCAACCCACCCACACGATAACCGTTCCAAGCGTTGCCAACACCAGGTCCGAATTTGGAATCGGTATCGGTTTCCCATCACTGGCAAACCGACCTTGTCTCGGGCCGATCACCATAATAGCCGCAAGGGCTACCCAACCCGCATAGCTGTGTACCACGGTGCCGCCGGCGAAATCATAAAACCCTATCTCCCTTAACACCCCCTGCTTCGACCAAGCCAGATTACACAAAATAGGGTAGGCAAACACGGCACCCAATATCGAAAGCGCGATATAACCCTGGTAGCGGCAACGCTCAGCAACCGCACCTGAAACAATGGTAATGGCCGTACAGCAGAATAGGGCATGAAAGATAAAATGGCCATAGGCAATCGGCTGATCGGGGGTAAACATCACCCGCGCACCGTTTATACCCAGCCCCGTCTCATTGAAAGCAACGGCATAGCCCACCAGCCAAAATCCCAATAGCGTAAGGCCTGCATCCGTAAGATTTTTAGCGGCTACGTTGATGCTGTTTTTTTTTCGCGTAATACCCGCTTCCAAGCAGAGAAATCCACCCTGCTGGAGCATAACCAGCAGAGAACACAGCAAAAGCCAGAGTTGATCGCTGGGATTTTGAAAAGGCATAAGTGTCATAACAGTGAGCAGCCCATTAAATTATTCTTATCATGTTTATTTTAGCAGACTGGAAAGCACTCATAGATGCTCATAGATGAAGACACACACCATAACGCCCACTATAATGAACACTATAATGAATACATAAGTGAATAAATTGATAAATGGCTCTTCTCCGCTTCTGTGAGGTAAAAAAGATGCAAAGACCCCTCTAACC
>JAYPBG010000420.1:0-2868 GCA_038124075.1 Gammaproteobacteria bacterium | reverse complement strand
GCTTTATGGTGGCCATGGATGATGACTTCAATACCCCCAAGGCGCTGGCCGTGTTGCACGAGCTGGTAAGCCATCTGAATAAAATAGAGGCGTCTGACATGACGGCTCGGCAGTCGGTCGCGATGGAGCTTCTGGGTATGGCTCAACTGTTAGGTCTGCTCTATGCTTCGCCTGAACGTTATTTCCAGGGTGGCTCAGGGGGTGAGGCAGAGCGTGAACAGATCAATGCGCTGGTGGCTGCACGGGATCGCGCGCGCGATGAGAAAGCTTGGGCGAAAGCGGATGAGATCCGCGATCAGCTCAAGGCGATGGGGGTGGTATTGGAGGATAAAGCCGGTAAGACGGTTTGGAGAAAGGAGAGTTAGTACTCGGGTCAGTGATCCCCGTCGAAACAGTCAGCCCTTATATCATAAGGACTGACCAAGCGGTCGCAAATATAGTTTCTTAAACTCCTCGCCTCCTGTTAGCCGTTAGCTATGGATCTGAGTTGCTAAAGGTGTGTGATGAAAAGGAGGCTAAAAACACGATCTCTCTGCTGGAGATCCAATCAAAATGTATAGCTGGATTCATGGAGAAGGCTCAGTGAAAATGTTACATAGTCGGAATTCAGACTAATACGCTATACACTGTTTGTTATAAATATGAAATTAATACATCATACAAATAGTTTAGAAGCCGTTAGTGGTATTTTAAAATACGGATTTGCTTATGTTGGGAATCGTAGAAGGCTTTGTGAAGAATTACTTAGCATTCACGATTTTCGTTCACGTGAACCACAACAATTTGGGATGGTTTCTTTCAGGGGATATGATGGGAGAGTATCGCTTGAACATATTAAAAAATTTGGTTGTTATGGCATTTGTGTTACAGAAGAATGGGCGACTAGGCATTCAGCTCAAAAAGTACTTTACGTAGATAAAACCGGACCAATATTCGAATCGATGCGTGATGTTTTTATGGATGCTTATTACGAATTAAAAAGAAAAGTGGACGTTTACCCTGAAGATGCAGCTAGAGAGATGGCATACCATAATAAGGCAATGGCTGGACTGGTAGGCGTATCTAGTTATGCTGCTTTGTTGACTTTGTATGAATATCTAGAGCCGATAGAAAATCAGTATCAGAACGAATGGCGCGTCTGCAATCCGAACCCAAATTATAGTATAAGTGAAGACATTTCTGATGCTATTCGTGAGGTATCACCACCAAAAGGGTGGGCAAATATACTAAATGTGGTTCCAATAGCAAACCGGGATTTGAATCATTTAATGTGTCGAAAAGGTGAGGGTGAAAAGTTGAGAGAGAGTATTCCATCAGACTTTGAAGAAGTGGATATCATTGAAATCGAGATCGAACAAAATTAGGCTTGTGGATGCCTTCGGCCTGCCCAAGCTGATTGCGTTATAACGCTAAGATTTGAAGCTTATGAAGTGTAAATTATGTAAATCTGAAAAAAATTTGATGAAATCCCATGTGATTCCTGAATTTCTTTATGCTCCACTTTATGATGATAAACATCGATTCCACGTGTTGTCAGCGAAAGGGAAATACCACCAGTATGAGCAAAAAGGCCTTCGAGAAAAACTGCTATGTAATGAGTGTGAAGGAAAGTTAAATGTTAATGAAACGTACTGTAGTAGAGTTTTCAGGGGCGCTGAAGGTGTCAATGTAAAACAGAATGGAGGTTTATTATACGTTTCCGGTTTGAACTATCAAAAATTTAAGTTATTTGGAATGTCTATTGTATGGCGCGCGGGAGTATCGAATCTAAAAATGTTCGAAAAGGTTTCTCTTGGCCCTCATGAAGAGCGATTAAGAGCGTTATTGAATCTCAATGATCATGGGTTTCCACATGAATACGGGTTTGTTATTTCCCCTCTCATCCAAGATCACTTAGAGAGCATGGGGTTAATAGTGCAGCCAACGAAGTCCAGAATTTCAGGGTGTGTTTGTTATAGGTTTGTATTTGGTGGTTTGGCATGGGCTTTTATTGTTTCATCTCATAAGCCGGAAGCTATCATTGAAAACTCCTTGGTTAACACTAATGGCGAGATGGTCATGATTGAAAGTAAAACATCCGAACTAACGTTTTTGAATAGAGGGTTAGCATCGATAAATGAAAACGCGTTATAACAAGCCGCTCAATCAGGCTCCACAACTCGCTACTATGCATTGCTTCGTATCGAGTTTTTCCGCCAATTAGCAGAGCGTTAGGCGACTTAAGGAAAAATGATGAAGGTTTATTATCTAGAAATCGTTTCTCATGATGTAGATGCTGTATGTAGCACCTACGAAGAAACAAATAATGTAAAATTCAGTGAACCTGACGAGTTACTTGGCGGCGCAAAAACATGCACTCTAAATGACGGAAGTATCGTTGGCGTCAGAAAACCATTGCGTGACAACGAAGACCCAGTTGTCCGACCATATTGGCTAGTAGACGATATCGATCAAGCTGTATCTAAAGTAGAATCAATGAGCGGTGTTATTGCCGTGTACCCTATGGAAATTTCAGGCAAAGGTAAATTTGCCATTTATATTCAAGGTGGTAATGACCATGGCTTATGGCAACTTTAAACAACCATCGCCTAACCAGTTTTGCCAGCGGACAAGCGTACCGCTTGCTCGCTGCAAAAGGCGTTATACGAGGGATAGTAATGAGACTGAGGAATTTAACTACGGTTTTAAGTCTGTGTAGTGTTATTAGACCACAACAAACGTACGGTTCCGTATTCGGCGGTTCCCCCTATGTCAGACTTGTTGACACTACCGCTATATCCTTAAAATAATACTGTAATGCCTATTTGCTATATATTCTAAATCTAATAAAACTGGATTTCATCACAATTTTAAGAGGAAATATTACCT
>JAYPBG010000419.1:0-2888 GCA_038124075.1 Gammaproteobacteria bacterium | reverse complement strand
GTGTCATTCCGTGGCAGTCGGGCCAATTTGTGATCGTAGATAACAGTGTCGCCTGCCACTCGAGAGAGCCTTTTACTGGAAAGCGGGTTGTTTATGCGGCCATTGCAGACGGTACAAAAGAGGTGGATAACCCTGCGCATCCTACTCATTTAGTGCTCTCCTCGGGTGATAAAATGCCCGCGGTCGGTTTTGGGTTGTGGAAGGTTGCGCAAGCGCAGTGTGCTGATGTGGTCCATAGTGCCATTAAAGAGGGCTATCGCTGTTTTGATTCGGCAGCGGATTATGATAATGAAAAACAGGTAGGAGAGGGGTTGGCGCGCGCCTTTGAGCAGGGTATCGTTGATCGTTCGGCCGTGTGGGTGACCTCTAAACTTTGGAATACCTTTCATGAGCCGCATCGCGTTGAGGAGGCGTGTCGTCGCTCTCTGGATGATCTGCAATTGGATTACCTCGACCTTTATATGGTCCATTTCCCGATTTCACTTAAATATGTTGATCAAGAGACGCGTTATCCACCGGGTTGGTTCAATGACCCCAATAAACCGGAGGAGGGTATGATTGAAGAGCCTGTGCCTCTGCATAAGACCTGGGAGGCGATGGAGGCGCTGGTCGAAAAAGGGCTGGTTAGGAACATTGGGCTCTGCAACGTAGGTGTGTCACAGTTAAGGGATATCATGGCGGGTGCAAAGGTGAAACCCTCGGCCCTGCAGGTCGAGCTCCATCCTCATAATAGCCAGCCAGCGCTGTTAAGGTTTTGCCGTGAAAAGGGCATTGCGGTGACAGGTTTCAGCAATCTTGGTTCGGGCTCCTATGTCTCCATAGGCATGGCGGGGGGGCATGAATCATGTTTGGATGAGCCGATCATTAAGGCGATTGCTCAGGCGAAAGGGAAGACACCGGCTCAGGTGGTGTTGCGTTGGGGTGTGCAGCGTGGAGCTGCGGTGATCCCTAAGTCGACACGGGCCCTGCGTCAGCGAGAGAATCTAGACCTCTATGATTTTAAGCTGGATGTGTCGCAGATGCAGGCGATCGATGAGTTGAATAAAGAGCGCCGCTTTAATGACCCGGGTCAGTTCTGTGAGGAGGCCTTTAATACGTTCTATCCAATTTATGAGTAAGTTCATCACTGAACGTGTTTTGTTATTAGCTCGGGGTACCCATTGAGATACCCCGGACTCTATTAAGGGGTTTATTGATGGGTTTATTGATGGGTTTATTGATGGGTTTATTGATGGGTATTAAGGGTGGCGAGAGAAGGTGCAAGTACGTATAATATTCCGCTTTAATCCAGTCAATGGCTTATAAAGTTTTAAGAAGTTGTTAAATAGTACTCAATAATATGAGTTAAAGGGGTTTCTCATATGTTCGTTCAGCGTACAGTTCATCTAGCAAAGTCCGCCGCTTCTAATCGATCTCTCAAAAACATGGCGCATCGTGCCCTAACTGAGCGCTCTGGCGCATTGGGTAGGGGGGAGCTGGATAGAGGGGTATTAGGTAGCGGTGTATTAGGTAGAGGGGTGGACAGTATGCGCTTCTCCTCATCTGCACTCTCTCAACCCGTGGGTGCTGATCAACTGAACACCTTGGCGAAAGAGCAGATGCCTCTACCCCAATCATCTCAGCATTCGTTTTCCACGCTAGCAGACAAAAGTACGGCTGACCCTGTTCATATTGCACAAGAGGATGTAAAAGCGATTCGTATGCCGGTGGGCTACGCGCGAAAAATAACGGATGCTATTGTAGATACCCTCAAGGGTATGTCAACACTGCCCAGCAATGAGGCACTTCAATCGGTATGGCGTCCCGAGCAGATCGATACCTATCGCCGAATGCTCATTTTGAATTTGGTCTACTCTGAGCCGGTGATGAAAGAGTTTTCACGCGCTGCCGTTGGGCTGCCGCTGATCGATGCAGTGCCCAATACGCATATGCTAATCGAAGGTGTCGATCATGCGCTGCACTGCCAAAAGATTGATCCCAAATGTGACCTGCATCGAACAGAGGGTGCAATACGCGATCGTGTGCAGCTGTTTTCTTACTATAGAACGCCTATTTTATTAAATGAGATGGAGCGTTTAGGTCGCAGCGAAGATGATGTTGTGCGCTCAACCTCAAAAGCGTTCTTTTTGCAGTATCACTCGGGTGATCTGGATGACCCCGATATTTTTAGCCCTATGACCCGAGAGTTTTACCCGTTAGACTCCCACCTTCAGAGCGTCTCAAATGATCTTGGGCAGGAGTTTGTTGCTCAGTTTGCGGCAAATACTGCGATGGCGCTCGAGGGGGATCAACCGCCGTTAAAAATCATCAATTCCGGTGACAGTGCCCCTTTTACTGAAGCGATCAACCGAGCCATGCTGCATAATGTGCTTGCAGATAAACATAAACGGCCTATGCCGATAGTCTTTTTGATCTCTGCCAATCGAGCCAGTATCTCATCGCGCATTGAGCATGACGAATTAGTGGATCAATTTAAGCGTTACGGTATTCGGCACATATTCAGCAGCCCTGCGGATGATGTGGTTGCGGGTATTACCCAGCTCAGAAAAGCGGTCCAGATTGCTCATAAGGCAAATACCGTGACGGTGGTTATCTCACATAAATCTTACCGAGCCATTGGGCATGCTTCGGATGGCACGGCATCGGCTGACCTAGATAATGTGGAACAGCATCATGCGCACTTCAAACTCCTTTTGAAACAGCTCTGTCACGCCTCGCCGGGGATGAGCGGGCCACAGTTGGCAGCAGAGATTGAACGGATGCGCGCGAAAGTTGATCGCTCTGTTGAGCATGCACTGCTAGGGCAGCAGATCTTAACCCGATCACAAATCGCGGCGCTCTCTAAGCCTGGTCTGGGCGCGGAGCCTGCGGGTCGCATTGTAGAGCTC
>JAYPBG010000418.1:0-2892 GCA_038124075.1 Gammaproteobacteria bacterium | reverse complement strand
CACAATTTAACCATCGCTCAACCTGACGCCACCTTCAAAACTGTCCGAACTATTGATATCAAGCGTCTTATTTTTATTGTGGGCGTTAAAACACTCCCTCGCGCTTAGAAAGTGCAGATTGAGCAAACGTTCGACATCACTCTCTATAGTAACCTGTTTAAAATGATCCTGATCAAACTGCTGCACGGGTTTGACGCTTGCTTTAGGGACTGAAGAGAGTTTCGCACTGGCCGCATCCATGTGACAACACAATCTAGAACGCACATCAGGCGATAAGCCCTTTTGGTCACCCACGACAACTATTCTCGCTTTGACTTGATCAACGACACCATCAACCTCCCATGTACTTGACTCCAACAAGCCATTCAAGCTAGACCCAAAAAATTCCAGTTCGCTTTCCGTGATATACAGCACACTGTTTTTATTACTCGACTCAAAAAGCGGAGCGCAGCGCTCCGAAGAGAAAAGCACCTGAATACGGAAAGCCCTCACACCGAAGCGACCCAACCAAGCGCACATATGGCCAATATACAATTCAAAATTAGGAACATGTACAAGCGAATGCTTATCACGATAGAGTGATTCAGCGACTTTTTTTAACTCTGTGCCCGCCACCTTAATCTCAACACCTGTCTGGGCGTTGATGGATCCAGAACTGATACTCATGTTTTTTGAAAATAAAGAACCTAACGCAAGTCGTTTAGAGAGCGGCAGCGCATTAATGACCCCTTCTAATCGCTGGCTGGCTTCTTCTCTTTTATGTCCGACTGTTTCTGAAAACAGCGGCTCAATCACATCGCCCACCAACTTAGCGGCAATCGGAATGGGCAGTGCATTGGGCTCAGAAGAGGCAAGCGCTTTCGTTAGAGCATCCAGATCATAATTTATCCCGCCTTTTAGTTTGGTGATTTTGTTAGGCTCTACATCAAAAATACCGAATTTAATAATGTTATTAATATCCTGTTTTATGTTACCCTCAAGAGTATAGAGCGCGTAGTTAGCACCCGCTTCAGCCGCCAACCCAATCATCTCAAGATCACACTTATATTGGTCAGGCACTTCACACAGTATGTTTCCATCACGACTCAGCATGTCTTTCATACATTCTTTATTATTTTTAAACTCGTCTGGCATTTTACTCAACACGCCATGGGCATAATACTTATCAGGTTGATAATGCTTGACAAGCCATTCGACAACCTTATTATCTCTCAGATAATTACCTGACAGATAATTATCTGAGAGTGAAAATATGACCACTGGACCTCGACAATCGAGCGCCTTTATCACCATCTCTAAGGTAACACCTTGAAGACCCACAAAAAGGCATACTGTATATCCAAATGAATCAGAATCTAATAATAGACTAAATAGCTCCATATCGGTATGCAGCGAAGGGTTTGCATAATGAAGGGGAGAGATAAAATCTTCATTATCCAGACCATCACTACCTACATCATCATCATCAAATTTTTGTAGCGCTAAGTAGACCAGATCTTTATTGCTCTTCTCCTCCTCTGTTAAGTATTTAAGAAAATAACCGTTCTGCTGCAGAGCAGCTTTCACAATCTTCTCTCTCTGATCGATGTTAGCAGGTACATACCGAATGTTGTCTGGATCGCTCATAACGGCAGCATACGCTTTTTTAGGGTCGTCATAAATGGCGCCCACTCTATCCAGCATGATAGGTTCGCCGAGTGGTTGATTGCGTATATCTCGGGATTCTTCGTTACGCAGCGAAGCATGAGAATCTGGCACGACCGGTTCTATACCCGACATGCGGGTATCTTCATCAGACTCAAAGGTGGTGTAGCTCTGCGCCATTTGATGATCTACACTGTTCGAACGGTCGTTAATATTCATAGGCCATACGTGCTCACTGGGTTTATGGGAGTGGGTTTATCCAATTGACCAAAGTTTTTAATGGATCCAATATCTACCAAACCACCATCCCTTTGGTCAACTTTTCTTTGGGCAACTTTTCTTTGGGCAACTTTTCTTTGGGCAACTTTTATATAAATACGAGATTGATCGGATATTATACGATTATTTATGATGATAAAAGATTTATTTATCAAATAACACAAACAGCAGCGTAAAGCCTCGTCCTTTAGGGCGAGGATCAGGACTATAAAGCAGGACTATAGGAACAGGGCTACAACAGTAAGGGCACCGCTTTTCTACTCAACGAATCAATAAAGCGGTTGCCTTCATCAAATTGAATAATCTTATATCGCCCCTCGTGACCAGTCATGCTCTTTCCATCTCGCGAACGTACCTCACCATTTTCTGAAGTCACCATAGGGTACAGCGTCTCTGTTTGAGTATCGTACACAACCCCACGGCAGTGAACATCGTGCGGTTTCAACGCTTGCGACGAAACAAGATCATGACCGATCGAATCAAAGTCGCCCCCCTCTGCGGGAAACTCCAATTCAGATATTGAGTCTTCTACCGAAGAGCTGGCAGATCTCGTAAAAGATCTACTTGTTAAAGAGGCAAAGCTACTATGCCCCGAGCTGAGTCGCCTGAGAAAACCTAGACTCCTATTCTGAGAGTTGCGCATCCCCCTGACACTCGCCCTTGCGCGTAAGCTGTCTTGATGCCCTCTCTTCCAGTCGCTCCGCACGCTCTTCAGAGCCACGTGCTAGGTTTGCACGAGCCTCAAGCAATCGCTTTAAAAATTTAGGCTTTAAACTCAACGCCACCTCTTTTTCATATTCAGTAAAACGCTTATATTCTGATCGATGCTCAATATTATTTATAATGTCTCTGCGCACGGCTGAATCTAAACTTCTCACCGCCTCTTTATCTTGCTCAATATAAAATTTTAATCGAGAAAAATTAGCACCGGTGGCTAACTCACCCAGCGCTTTAACACCATAACTGTAC
>JAYPBG010000417.1:0-2910 GCA_038124075.1 Gammaproteobacteria bacterium | reverse complement strand
GGCCATGCCGCCCAGGTTGCGCATCTGCTGGAACTGATCCAGCATATCTTCCAGATCAAACCCTCGCCCCTTCTTGATTTTTTTGGCCAATTTGTCGGCTTTTTTCTTGTCGAGCTTACGCTCAGCCTCTTCAACAAGGGTCAGCACATCCCCCATACCTAAGATTCTTGAGGCCATTCTCTCGGGGAAGAAGGGCTCAAGCGCATCGCTTTTCTCGCCAATGCCTAAGAACTTAACCGGCTTACCGGTAATGTGGCGAACGGAGAGCGCTGCCCCCCCTCGCGCATCCCCATCCATTTTGGTCAGGACCACACCGGTCAACGGAAGCGCATCGTTAAAGGCTTTAGCGGTATTGGCAGCGTCCTGCCCTGTCATGGCATCGACAACAAAGAGGGTCTCAATCGGCGCAGCGGCTTTGTGCACCTCTTTAATCTCACCCATCATCTCATCATCGATGTGCAGACGCCCTGCGGTATCGATAATAAGCACATCTTTGAGCCCCTTCTTCGCCTCTGCCTTAGCCGATTTCACAATATCAACCGGCTTTTGATCTGCTGAACTTGGGAAAAAGTCGACACTCAGATCTGAGGCAAGGGTTTCAAGCTGCTTGATGGCCGCTGGGCGGTATACGTCGGCGCTGACAACCATCACTGACTTCTTTTCGCGCTCTTTTAAAAATTTCGCCAGTTTGGCAACAGTGGTGGTTTTACCCGCACCCTGTAAACCGGCCATCAAGATCACAGCCGGGGGTTTAACGCTAAGATCCAGCGCATCATTCTGCTCGCCCATGACGCGCACGAGCACTTCATGAACAATCTTAATAAAGACCTGATCAGGGCTTAGGCTCTCAATTACTTTAGCCCCTACAGCCTGCTCTTTAACCTCTTCAATAAAGCGAGTGACGACAGGCAGGGCTACGTCGGCCTCTAGCAGCGCCATACGCACTTCGCGTATCGCTTCTTTAATATTTTCTTCAGTCAGCTTGCCTCGACCAGAGAGGTTTTTAAGGGTCTGGGATAGGCGATCAGTTAAATTATCAAACATATCTTAATACCTGTTTGTATCACGGCGGTTAAACGAATTATACTCATCGTTGCCAGAATTTCGAGCCCCACAGCTAAGAAACCCAAACAAGAGGGGGTTAAGCGCCGTGGAGGCTCAGCTAAAACCGAGTCATGCATCGCGCAAGGAGCGCAGACCCGATGGAGCCAGCCGAATGCCACTAGCTGAGGGGCAGACCCCCATAGAGATCGCCAGCACTACTGTAGCCCTCTTGATGTATATACTCGGTACCGCGATTATTGCCCGGCACCTCTTCCTCAATCAAGATGCCCTACCCACCCAGCTCGCAAAGCGATGGACACTGTTCGCCGGTGCTGTCGCCGCCTTGGCTCACACAGTGTCCGCCATCAGCTACCTGTTCAGTATAGAAGGGGGCTTTAACCTCAGCCTCTTTCCACTGCTCTCATTTATAGGCGCCCTCATGGTCATTGCGACCACCATCATCAGCGCTCTGCGCCCTTTTGAAAACATCACCGTGATCGTCTACCCCATTGCAGCACTGCTGCTGCTACTGCCGCTCGGATTTGAGAGCAGCCATCCACCCCGCAGCACCGTCTCTACGGAGATCATTCTACACATTGTACTCTCTCTGATGGCCTACGCTACGTTAGGAATCGCCTTCGCCCAAGCGCTGTTGGTGTTGGGGCAAAATTATCAACTGAAACATAAACGGCTGGCCGGCGTCATTCAGGTTCTACCGCCTCTGCAGTTGATGGAATCGATTCTGTTTGGTTTAATCTGGCTTGGCGTCATTCTACTGACTCTGGCCATTGCGACCGGCATGCTCTTTGTTGAGAACATCTTTGACCAGAAATTGGCACATAAAACCTTTTTTACCCTATGCGCCTGGGGCACATTCACCACCCTTCTGATCGGACAATACCGCTCAGGCTGGCGCGGTTTAACCGCTGTACGCTGGACCATCGCCGGTTTTGCCGTACTGCTGATCGGTTTTGTCGGCACAAAAGTTGTGCTTGAGATAGTGCTCACGCAGTAACGTTTACCACTAGAGTGTAATATATAGAGGACCCTCCTTTTGAACGACGCACCCTTGAGTGCCCTTGCTGGCTTCTTATTCTTTCTGATCATCCTCTCCGGCTTCTTTTCCAGTTCGGAAACGGCCATGATGTCGATTAACCGATACCGGCTTAAACATAAGGCGCAAAGTGGCCATAAAGGTGCCAAGCGGGTCATGACGCTACTGCAGCGGCCCGACCGCCTGATCGGCGTTATTCTTATCGGCAATAACTTTGTCAATATCCTAGCCTCCTCCATCGCCACCTTGATTGCACTGCGGTTATATGGTGAAAACGCGATTGCCGTATCGACCGGCCTGCTCACACTGGTGATCTTAATTTTTGCAGAAGTGACCCCAAAAACCTTGGCAGCCATTAAGCCCGAACGCATCGCTTTCACCGCCGCCTATGTCTTATCACCTCTGCTCTACCTACTCTACCCTTTAGTCATTCTTGTCAACGCCATCAGCAATCGACTTCTAAACACCATGGGGGTTGAGTCTTTTGATGACAATGGCGGTGGAAAAGGCGAATCGCTGAACCGCGATGAGCTGCGCACCGTCGTGAACGAAGCGACACCGATGATACCGCGCAAACACCGCCATATGCTGCTCAGCATTCTTGATCTGGAGAACGCGACCGTTGACGACATCATGGTGCCGCGTAACGAAATTTTCGGCATCGACATCGAAGATGACATTAACCAGATCCTAGAGCAATTGCGTTCAACGCAACACACGCGCATTCCGATCTACCGCAACAACCTGAACAACCCTGTCGGCATCCTGCATGTGCGTCGTTTAATGAAGTTTCTCAACAGCCCAACCCACCA
>JAYPBG010000416.1:0-2923 GCA_038124075.1 Gammaproteobacteria bacterium | reverse complement strand
GGGCAATGATCCCGCCAAAAAAAAGCATTAACGGCTGCTCAATGGGTGTTGTTTGCTCTAAATAAAAGCTCGGTTGTGAAAAGCGCATGTCTCGTTCACCTTCAAAAGTACCCACTTGAACATTGTTAGGATCCAAACAAGGTTCAGTGACATTGCTTTCCAGCTGATAGGTCTCTTGAAATGAGCTGGTAATCATATCAGGCAGTGAACGGCTCGCCGCTGCTTCAGCCAGGTCAGTGGTATTAAAGAGTACAATGGCCCCCGTTCGAGCAGTGAGCCCACCTAACGTTTGCATAAGGCCTCCCACCTTCTGCCTTACCGTTTGCAAGCGGCTGAGTTTGACCGGTTTTTTGAACGGATTATTATTCAGATGATCATCAATTACCTCAATAATGGTTGACATAATCCGTACAGAGGCGTTACTGTCATCTAGATTCTTTATTTTTGTTTTAATGATGGGGCGAAGCATATTTAAACCGAGTAACGGCAGAGCGAAGTTGATTAACGGCAACCTGCTGCCCAACTGCTCCAGAATTCGCGTACTGTTCACACCCATCCACCCATCATCATTCAAGGTGCAGAAGGTACTGTTATCTTCTATTAGAGAATGATTCAAGTCGAGAGAGAATGGCTCGGTGTATGACTGCTCTGCTGAGCTGGATACCGCATTCCAAACGATGCGCACAATAGCGAATGTCACATAACCACGCATAAAGTTTTCGGAGGTCATAAGCGTTGCTTGGATCAACATGTTTTTTACACGTCGTTGCACAGAGTTATCAACAACAGCGTCACCCTCACTCGCGGCTACACCCTGTGTACTAGCAGTACTAGCAGTACAACAGTTTCCTCGCGCGCACCTGCTTGGTAAACTGATATAATTGAATGAAAATCCACTCACCATTGCTCCCACACCTCACATTTATTCGTTTATTATTACCGTTTATTATTACCGTTTATTATTACGGTTTATTATTACGGTTTATTATCACCGTTTATTGTAACCGTTTATTGTTATCATTACGTTATCTTTACAGGTCATTACGGGTCATTACGAGTCATAAATCATTATGACACTCTTACTGTCACAAACAGACAATTCAACAATATCGTAGTAACAGTCAGGTTCAAGCTGCTATAGCGCGAGCGGCATCATCACCCTAAGATTCATCCCGTTTTCGTTTTATAGGCAAACTTTCCAGTGTGACACTTGCTTCGTTCTCACTTGAAAACGAATCATCAGAAAGAGCATCCAGTACAAAAAATGCAACCTCCTCCTCCTCCTCTTCTACCTCACGCTCCAAATAGCTAACCACACCCGTCAAAAATCTAGAGACATGACGAAATATACTCGTTAGTGCCTCAGAAGAGAGCTGATCTATACTCTCTAATCTTAGCCGGTTATTTGCTTCAGCCTCAGTTTTAACAGACTCTATCGCAATGGACAACGACTCACCACCACCTACATTCTGAGCAATATATTCTGGCATAATTCTTTGAATCGCTTGCAGTATCCTTACAACAACATGAGCACTTAATGGATCTTCCTGGCAATTATTCATAATCTTTATGAAGCTCGGCATTAACTCATTTATCCACGCCTCAAGACCCAAAAGCACATCAGCATCAGCATCAGCATGCTCAATGATATTTTTGATAACCAACAAAGGGGCTAACCTTACGTTAGAAGGCACCCTACCTGGATAAAATTGACGCAAACCCACAAGGCTCTGGCTATACGAAGGAAGATTGCCTATCAGATGCGCCAATATGAAGCGAATCGACCGACCAAGATGATTGTTCTGCGTCAAAATAGTCTCGGCGGCTCTACGCGCAGTACGAGAACAATAACAATTCGCACCTGTCAATCTCATTAAGTTGGGCATAGCAGATACGCATTCAATATCATTATCACTGTTCATGCCATTAAGGATTCGAGTCAATCCACCCTCAACCCTTAGGCGTACCACCTCTTCAGGCTGTTGAGCCAAAGGCTGTTCACCCAGTCGATAACGAACCTCTACAGATTGCCCCTCTCTCAAAGAGCCAGTTAATGCGAGCCGAATAGCGCGACACAAACGCCTATCTTCAGTATCTACAGAGTGAGAATAAGCGCGATATCCACCCTCTAAAGTATTCAACCTTTTAAGACTAACAACCGTACCTGGGCCGTCCTCACAATCCCCAGCAAAGAGACTCACGCGTAGGCTCGTAGAATGCCTAAAATCTTTAGTAAAAAATTCAATATTAGCGCTAGGAGATAAAGGTTCATATCGAACATCCGTCAATTGCGTCTTCAAAAACTGCTCGAGCCTTTGCGCTACTAAAGAGTGATTTGCACGCAATTGGGGAGAGTTCCAATCCGGTATTGAGAGATCACCATCTTCTCTAAACGTCAATAACGGCTAAATAAAATCTAAATTAAAACCACTTAGGCATGGTTCTCTGTGACCAAGCACCCCACCTCTTACCCTGGACGCCGAATGATCAATAAAACCATATTCTGATTCAGGAACTTCAGATGCAACACGAAAATTAACGATAGGGTTTACACCTATAGCACCAGGAACGTTATTCATCAACTACCCCTTATAGTCTATTCAGACTATTTAGCTTTTTTGGCCTTTTTATCTTTTTTGGCCTATTTGAAACATCACTTGAGTACAACCCAATAAGTGCAACACATTATTAGGCTAACGAAAAAGCCTAAATAGCAGTAGTAAAGAAACGTCATTTCTCTAGCAGGAAAGTTGACTTATGAGCCAATACCAGCGTCTAACCTGTGAACAAAGATACCACATTTATGCCATGAAGTGAGCATAATTTATCTAAAAGACAGCGGCTCCCGCTGAATCAGATAGAGGAGATAGAGGAGGGAAGAATAGAGGAGGAGACTAGAGGAGGACACCCATAAAGATAGAGG
>JAYPBG010000415.1:0-2925 GCA_038124075.1 Gammaproteobacteria bacterium | reverse complement strand
GACGATTCCTTTAGAGAACGGGTCTTGATTGGCTAATTATTACTAGGAGGCCCTGCCCCCCCTTTGCTTTGCGTACCTTTCCACGGCCCTAGGGGTGGGTCTACTCTTCCACCAGCAGAAGACGCACCAATGCCTCACACTCTTTTTGATTCATATATTTTGGCACAGGGTAATTTAGATGGGCCTCTTTGAGCGCCCCTTTGGCTATGCGTGGAATATCCTCTGTTTTAAGCGCCTTAAGATGACGCGGAATATCAAACCGATCCAGCATCTGCTCAAGATGATCAATGAAGCGATCCGCGAGCACCTCGGGTGCTGTACGCTCGCCCGCTCTTAGCAGGCCGCTCACCTCAGCCAAGGCCACCAAGCGATCGAGCACGGCCGGTTTTGAGAACCTAAGCAGGTGCGGCAGAACCACGGCATTAGCCACACCATGCGGTGTCTGATAGAGTGCGCTCAGATTATGCGCGATGGCATGCACATAGCCTAAACTGGCTTTGGTAAACGCCAAGCCCGCAAAATAAGCCGCCTGAGCAAGCGCTTGCCGCGTCTCGACATCATGATCCTCTCCATGATCCTCTCCACGACCTTCTTGATAAGCCGCCTCCAAATGGCTCATGATCATCGACGTGGCAAGCAGCGCATAACGATCCGTCTCATCGGATGCATTTACCGAAAGATAGGCCTCAATCGCATGGGTTAACGCATCCATGCCGGTTGCAGCGGTCACCGCCGCCGGCATACCCGTCATCAGCGCACCATCCAAGGCGGCCATCATAGGCACCAATTTGGGGTCAAGAATGGGGGTTTTCTGATGCGTCTTAGGGTCTGACACCACCGCTGCAACCGTCACCTCAGAACCGGTACCCGCCGTTGTTGGGATAACAAAGAGCGGTAAAGGCGCATTAAACACATTCATATAACCGGCAAGCTTTCTGATCGGTTTAGCGTTGGTTGCTAAAGCAGCGATGACTTTCGCTGTATCAATAGAAGAGCCGCCACCAACGGCCAACACCGCCTTGCACTCATGCGCTTTCAGAAGGGCCCACCCCTGCTCAACATGCTCATAGGTAGGGTCAGGCTCCACACCTTCATAGACAACGCAGGTCACCCCCTGATCTTCGAACAGTTTCAAAAGCGGGTCGATCAAACCGATACTGACCAGCTGCTTATCGGTCACAATCAGCAGTGTGCCCAGCTGCATCTGTGCGACCACTTGGCACATCTGCAGAGATGCCCCTGGACCCGAGTAGAGTGTAGGTTTTGGAAGCGGCAGAACCTTCGCTAAGGTTTTCAGCCCCAGCATCAGCGTTTGGTAGCCCTTTATTTTAACGCGATTCAACGGCCTAAGCGGGCTAAGACTGAGCGTCATGAACTATCTCTCCTATGCGCGCGAGCGCCTTATCATACACCGCTTTGTCCCCGAGGGTTAAAGGCAGGCGCATCAGATGGGTGTCATTCATCTCAAGATTGGTCAAATAACCGGGCATGATCAAAAGCGCGTATCGATTCATCGCTTGCTCAAACACCTCTTGTCCCGTTTTGTTGCCTAAATTGAGCAAACAGTAGGAACCGCCCTCATACTCAGATGCAAGGCTTAAGCGGTGTGTGTTACACAGCTCACGGATATGAGCTAAATTTTCACGCACTCGGCTCTGCTGCTCTTGTGATATCACCTCAGCAAGCAGTGTGTCAGATTCAGCAGAAACAGGGCTCATATAAGCCTTCCAAGCATATTGAGACGGTGTCGCAATGCTGGGGCCTTTCGCCGAAAATCGTTTAATAATCGGGGCGAGATGCTCGCTGTCATTGGTCACCGTTGCACCAACTCGAAACCCTGTGCCCCCCGCTTTTGATAGGGTAAAAATCGTAAACAGCTTGGTTTCTGAAGGCGCATCCAGTGAGACCAGGGGCGTAAAAGGTCGGCTGATGCATTGATGTGCATAAGGCGCATCTTGGATAACAAGAAAGTCCGATCTTACAGAGGTGATTTTAGCGATGATGGCTTGAAACGCCTCCCTATCTAACACGGCACCCGTCGGATTACCTGGGTCTGACAAGATCAACGCACGGGCATCTGGGTGATCGCTCAAAGCCTTTTCTATGGATGCCTCCGTCAAACGGAACCCACTGCTTGATGTATCAACGCCGCGCGCAAAGAGCGCCGCCTCTTGACAGAAATTTTTGGTCGGCATAAAGCAGGGATCCACCACCAAGACCGATTCGCCTGGCTTCATGTGGGCTCTCAAAATAGAAGGAATCGCTTCTGATGCGCCGCCATTCACCATAATGCAGTCGGAAGACAGATCATCAAGTGAATAGAGCTTGCCCAGCCCCGCCTGTGTTGCCTTAATCACATCGGGAAGACCTTGAGGTGAATTATAACCGATCATATCAACGGTTAGGCTCTCACGCACCTTATCGAGAATCAGCGGATGGTGATGAACATGGCTCTCGGCAGCGTTGAGCTCTGCACGAGGACCGTATTTAAGAAAATGGCCTCTGACCGCATTGTCGCTGATCGCCGGGAGACGCAAAGCGTCAAACTGAGGATCGCGGCGATCGCTCAGGGGCACGGCTAAAAAGTTATAGTTTAGAGATTCTCCCGCCCGGCTGGCGCTCACATCTAAATCGGGCTCAGCGGCTTTACTCTGTTCGAGCATCGATGACTGAGATGAGATACTTGATATACTGGATTCCACGGCACTACCTTCCTTGTTTAAAACCTATCTTACTATCTTACTGACGCTTTATTGAGTAGAGCCATCATACTTTATAACTCTCTGATCAACAACTGCATCTCTTTTCCGCTTCTGCGCCGACACGGCACTGAATTGCCACCGCCGATAGGGCAGGCTTTGTTTAGGTTGTGTTTTGGCTTCACCTAACATGACCAGAAGCCCTTGCACAAGGACGACTGAACAC
>JAYPBG010000414.1:2576-2954 GCA_038124075.1 Gammaproteobacteria bacterium | reverse complement strand
CTCAACACCGTGCACCGTCAGAACAGGGCTGCCCACACCTTCAATACGTGCACCCATGGATATTAAGCACTCTGCCAAATCGACCACCTCAGGTTCGCGTGCGGCATTTTCGATAACGGTGGTACCCTCAGCTAAAACAGCAGCCATAAGGAGATTCTCCGTCCCCGTGACGGTCACCGTATCCAATACAATTCGGGCACCTTTAAGTCGGCCCGCACACGTAGCGTGAATATAGCCGCTCTCAACGGTGACCTCCGCACCCATCGCTTGCAAACCTTTAATATGTAGGTCAACCGGTCGCCCCCCGATGGCGCAACCACCAGGAAGGGAGACTTTTGCTTCACCAAAATGGGCCACAAGCGGCCCAAGCACCAATAT
>JAYPBG010000414.1:1871-2566 GCA_038124075.1 Gammaproteobacteria bacterium | reverse complement strand
ATATCGAGGCGCGCATGGTTTTGACTAAATCATAGGGTGCTTCATAACTTTTAATCGCAGATGCATTGACCTCAACATTCATCTTATCATCCACCGTCAGCTCTACGCCCATACGCCCTAAGAGCTCGATCATGGTGGTGACATCTTGTAAATGAGGCAAATTGGAGATGACAACAGGCTCCGTCGTCAACAGCGTTGCTGCCAGTATGGGCAGTGACGCATTTTTCGCGCCCGAAATACGCACGGTACCCTTCAGCGGATTTCCACCCGTTACCACTAATTTATCCACCGTAAAAAACCTTCTGCTTTTGCCACTCTGCTGTAGTAAACGTTTTCATCGTAACGGCATGAATGGTGCCATCTGCAATCTGATCCTGAATGGCGGCGTAGACCATCTGCTGCTTCTTAATAGGCATGAGCCCTTCGAACGCATCACTGATCACTATCAGTTGCACATTATTCCCATTCGCCTCAACACGAACGTCACTGCCTTCAATTGAGCGCTCAATCAGCTCTTTTACCTCTAATGCCTTCATACACAATCTACCTATAACAACATGCCGATTAACAACGATCTTTTAAACAACCGCTGCATTTCGTTCGGTTTATTCGTTCAACTTAAGAAGCGTTCGCGCCCTCTGTGGCCACGGCACTTACATTCCAATTTTGAATAACATGATCCAGATTACCTTTCT
>JAYPBG010000414.1:0-1861 GCA_038124075.1 Gammaproteobacteria bacterium | reverse complement strand
CCTTTCTCACTTTTCAGTGACTCATTAAATTGATTTCGGTAGGTTAAACCCAGGTTCACACCACTTAAAATCATATTCTCTAAACGCCATTGTCCTGATGCATTCTTATACACTTGATAAATAATTGGCAACACATCACCCTCTTTCGTTCGAATTTCCATCTCCACCTTAGCGCGCTCTACCTTACTTTTCTTGCTAACGCGAATGCCTTTAAAGGGGAGCATTTTAATCTCCTCATCAGAGTACCCTGTAATGCCTTTGGTATATGTATCCACCAAGCTCTCACGAAAGACTTTTGCAAATGCATCTCGCTGCGCCTCTGTTGCCAGCTTATAGTGCTTTGACATCACCCGTCTAGCGATTCGTTCGAAATCGATCAAAGGCGCGACAACCTCTTCTACCGCTCGACGGTAATAGTCTGACTGCTCACGTTTATCCAAGCTACTACCGGCCAAGAGCCGCTGGATCAGGCGGTTGGTTGCAAGCTCTATCAGTTTTTCTGGAGAAAGCGTGTCATCGATAACCGGCTGTGCCCCTGGGACAGCGTGCTTGTCAGACTCTGCCGCAGGCATACCCATCGGTACGGTTGCTGCTACCCCCTCCGACTGGGCAACCAATGAGCGCATTGGCAACAAGCAGAGAGAGAGCATCAACACCATCGTCACAGATCTCCGAACAACAGACAAACACCCATTTTTGATTAACAAGTCAAACATCAAGCAATACCTCCTCGCTTCTACCTTCATTTCCTTACTGACAAATTAACTAACCGATGATCTAATACGACCTCAGCAAAATGGCTATACTCAATCAACCAGTACATTAACCATGTACATTAACCAACACGCCAACAAACAAACCGATCAAGCAGCCAGATAATTGATCTGACAATCAATCAGACAGTCAACTTCGTCTTAGAGACCCCCTGAACAACCCTCAACAGGACCCTATTGTATGTCGATAAATAGTTTTTCTCCACTTACCTCTTTACTCATCTATTTTGGCGCCATAACCCTAGGGTTAGCTCTCTTGGTCTGGAGTGCCGATAAATTTGTTCAAGGTTCAGCCTCCATTGCACGCTCGCTCGGCATGTCCACCCTGATGATCGGTCTCACCATCGTCGCCTTGGGGACATCAGCCCCTGAAATGCTCGTCTCCTCAACCGCCGCCCTCGCCGGCAGCCAGGGCATCGCGATTGGAAATGCGATCGGCTCAAACATTGCCAATATTGGCCTAGTACTCGGCGTCACCGCCCTCATCGCTGCACTGCCCGTCACCTCAATGATGAAACGTCAAGAGATTCCCACCATGGTCATCATCACCTTGCTGGCAGGTATACTTCTTATCGACCAGTACCTCAGCGTTGTCGACGGCATGATTTTAGTCTCTGGCATTCTTGTCTTGATGTTTCTCCTGATCAAAAAGAGCAAACATCACTCTGATGACAATGCATTAGCCCATGAGGTCGAGGAGCTTGAAATATTATCCCTTGGACAAGGCATTTTTTGGTTCGTTCTCGCCTTAACTATTCTTTTGATCAGCTCTAAAACCCTAGTGTGGGGGGCCACCGGCATTGCAAGAACCTTTGGTGTCAGTGAAGTCATCATAGGGCTTACGATTGTCGCCATTGGCACCAGCCTACCCGAACTGGCTGCATCGGTTGCCAGTGCGCTAAAGGGGCATCACGACTTAGCCATTGGGAATGTTGTCGGCTCAAATATATTGAACCTGCTGGCCGTGCTCTCACTGCCAGGCCTATTAGCCCCCACCGCCATTGAGCCCGCCGTACTCTACAGAGACTACCTTGTTATGCTTGGCCTCACCCTGCTTATGGCCCTCTTTGCCATCAGCCGCATCTTCT
>JAYPBG010000413.1:0-2956 GCA_038124075.1 Gammaproteobacteria bacterium | reverse complement strand
AACACGAAATTAACCTGTTGCACTTCGGAGTTGAAACCGCGTACTCTTAATACATGAACAATTCGTCATTATATCTTTAATTTATCGCGTTCTAACATTAAGTATAAGCCACTCCCGCATTCTATCCATTAAACATTCTACCCCCTAGACCACTCCTGTGTTCCACATCCCCATTTAAAATAATATTGAAAGACAACATTGAACAACACAAGAAATATCATGAGAGAATAAGAGAATAAGAGAATAAGAGAATAAGAGAGAAGCTTTCTCTCTCTACCGTATGACCACTAACACACTAACATCAACCGCTAAGCACCTAATATTCAATCAATATTTAGATACAATCTCGGCAACCAATGCATGGTCCTCCCTGATTTTACTGACCTCCGCCCAAATGGCCGCCACTTGCACCTGGGAGAGCTTGGACTTCTTTGAAAACGGGAGAAAATAAGATTTTGATTTCACCGGCCTGGTGGATATGTTCACCTTCCCTTTGTAATCAGAGCGCTGCTCCAACTGCCGGATCACTTCAGGTATCGTCACAATACTGCCATTTTGCTCTCGTAACAATTTCTGTAAATTCGCCTCATCCCCGGCTGAGCGAGAGTCCACTTTCAACCCCTGCGCTTTCAGATCGCTCACAATTGAGTAGCCTCTCGGCGCCCTAACAGGCATAGGAATGGTTTTTATATCACCTTGATACTCATAAGCGTCATGAGCATTGGTGACCACCACATACTCTACTTGCGTCACACGATGAACCGACGTCTTTGCTGTTGCTGCATCGTCTGGGTATTGTAAGTACTCCGCTCTGTCCGGTTTATATGAGGCGGTCGCAACGGCATCCACAACCCCGCTCTTTCCCTGCAGCAAGCAGCGCCGCCACGGCAGAGGCTTAAACTCTACATCATACCCCAGGTTACTCAGCGCTCGCGATATTATTTCTACATGAACGCCAACGGCTTTGCCATCTTCCACCATGGTAAACGGGTACCAAAAATTGTTATCGCTGCATACGGTTATTGTCTCTTTTGCAGACACCACGCCTGTATAGCTGGCACAGAGGAGCATCAGCAACCCCGCCATCAAATTGCGATTAACCCTTAAGCAGAGACGTCGTTCCATCGAATTTTCCTCCTCAATTGCACTGGATTCCAAGGTTTCCCATAAATTTTAGACTAAACTGGGAAAAAGTTAATCAACAATGTGTTAACACATCTAACAGAAACTGCAAAAGGATATATTGCAATGAAGTCAGCGAGGTCAATGAAGACGCCCCCCCACAAACCTGTACCCTTAACACTCTTATCAAGCTGCCTACTGCTTGGGGCCGCGCTGCCCGATATCGGTTACAGCAATGAGGCCGACGTCAAACTCAAAAACGGGGGGCTTCGCATCAGCTACGGCGAGAGCAGCTTGCGAATCGGTGGACGTGCCCAGTTCGACGCACTCTACGCCGATGATGATGTCACAAACATTGATAGCGGTACAGATGTGCGTCGAGCACGCGTTTTTGTCAGCGGCAAGATCAACCCGAAATGGAAGTATAAGTTTCAGTACGACTTTTCAGAAGAGACGGCTAAAGATATGTACATCGCCTACAACATGGATTCCGGCTCCCAGATCACCCTCGGACACTTTGCACCGGCGATGTTTTTAGAGAGCTTCACCAGCTCCAAATGGACCACCTTTATCGAGCGCGCTGTCGTCGATAATTTTGCCCTCGATCGGGAGCTGGGCGTACAGTATAAAAGAACAGGCACCCACTACTCCACCAGCCTCAGTGTCACAGGTGATAACATGGAATATGATGAGGGTGGGGATGACGCCTACTCCCTGGTGGGTCGCCTCACGCTGTCACCGAAACATGAGACGGGCAACGTACTCCACTTTGGGATCACCGCTGCACTCATGGAAGCGTCAGATGGCGTCAGCGCCGGTGCTCGTCCAAACAGCAAAGTCGACGGTGGCACAAAGTTGATTAAAGCAAGCCTAAACGATGCGACCTCATCCACGGTGTTCGGCTTAGAGGCGGCAACCGTCTGTGGCGCCTTCTCTGCACAAGCCGAGTTTGTAAGCGTGACGGCAGAAGGGGACGACACGGTTGAAGATGAGACATACTCCGCCTACTATGCTGCGGCCAGCTACTTCTTCACCGGCGAATCCCGCAGCTACTACGTTGATGGCGGCGCCTTCGACAGCCCCAGCGCGATGAACGGCGCCGTGGAAGCGGCCATTCGTTTTGATCACATCGATCTTAACGACGATGAGAATGGCTTAACCGATGATCAAGGTGAAATGGATATGATCACGCTTGGACTCAACTACTATCCGAACAGCTCCGTTCGCTTCTCTCTAAATTACGTCAATGCCGATGTTGAACGTGCCCCCTCAGCAGGTGGCGAAGATGAATCGGTTAACCTTATGCAGCTGAGAACACAGCTGGTTTTCTAACCTACGTCTGGAGGGCTGCGCATCAGCCCTCCTTCTCTTTCTCCTTCTCCTTCTCTTTCAACTTCGCGGGACTATACCTAAACACACAACCTATCTGTCCAAAAGCGCATAGCACTCGATCATCAGCACGTGTATAATTCGTTCACATCAACCACCTTTCACACCAACCACCACCAACCACCACCAACCAACTTAAAAAAGTGTACAAAACAAAATGACCACACAAAATATCCAAGCCTCTAACCCTAACCTAGAACTCAATACCTCAGCGCCAGCAACACAACCCAAGCAAAACACTCAAGCAAACACTCATACCTCAAGCCCCATCTCAAGCATCCAACCGGCTGCTGAACAGAATATGGGGCAACCCGCCCACGAACCTACCTCTCCACCCTCCATGCGAGCCACTTCAACCACGCATGCTCAAGAGGGCGCCACGCTTGAAAGCGTTGCAGAGGGCGAATATTCAATGGATCAAGTAGAACAAGAGATTCAAGACCTT
>JAYPBG010000412.1:2273-2976 GCA_038124075.1 Gammaproteobacteria bacterium | reverse complement strand
TTTCTATCTTAATTTTTAAAATCGGTGTCTAGACAATGGGGTCCACTTTAAACTGATAATGGAGTATTACCTGACTTTGTTGTCGGTACTGTAAAAAACGGATCTAATTGTAGAAATAGTTATGAACCAATAGCCTCTGTCGAGTTGAGGGTGTCAAAAAATCCGGGGCTACCGTTGGATAAGATTAGAGATCTTTCAAACAAAAAAGATGAGCTTCTAGGATCAGAAAAAATCACTGAATCGGATCCTATCCTAGATAAGGGGCTTGCGATACTATTGCATCTAATTAGATTGAACATCGATGTTCCCCCTTAGGCCTGCCTCTTGCCTAAAGATTTTGTCGTGAGCCTTTCCCAGAACGTGCTTTTGCTGATGGGTGACCTGCTAGTCGAATTAATCGATCGTCTTATGCTTTCTAGTGAGAACTGTTTGCTGTCACCCTTGTGACCCACGTTGGAATGAGAGCATCTCTGATAAGATCTACAAACTTAATGTGAAGGATTATAGAGGGCCAATAGAAGTCTCTTTATATAAAGGCATAAAAGACGAGATCCCTTACCCCTACGTAATCATATACCGGGGCTGGGATTTGGCTAAAGAACATCCCAACTACCCAGATCGTAAATGGTCCAATCAACTTGTATTCCCCTCAATAGCCATTCCTTGGCTAATTAAAACTACGTTTACACCTGGTCATAAATAT
>JAYPBG010000412.1:0-2263 GCA_038124075.1 Gammaproteobacteria bacterium | reverse complement strand
ACCAGTCATGACTATCATAAATGGGGGGAAGAGTGGTTAGGTGTTGAGTATGATAATGGCCACGATAGAGGTGATGAAGAAATATTTACTATAGGGGGAAATAGGGGTGCATACTACTCGACAACCAATCATTATAGTGGACTTGATATGCAGCTTAATCGCCTTGAATTCGAGAGGACAGTCTCACTAGTCGAGATGTTTCTACGCGACCCCGACGTACAAAATGCAATTGAGAAATATGGTGATCAGCAGTAGCGTGAGGTGTGCATTATGTGGTTGAATCCTGTTCTAGCAGCGTTTGTTCGTTTTCCATGAGTAGCGGTGTCGCTAGACCAGGTCTATTTAATAACATGTTACGTATAATGAAATAAAATGTATTGCAATGATTTATCGCTCTTTTTTTATCTATATATAAAACTTCATAAGCGAGGTTATGGTGTTTTAAGCGAGTTAAGGGGCCGTATTTATCGTATCAGCACGTCAAAGAGCAACAATCAGCCTGTCTCTGGCTTTGATGCGCTGATAGTACCCGTGTGTAACAGTATTACGTTATTTTACAGGGGGCCCGAGACTTTGAGCCCCTTAACGCATCAGCTCCAGCGCCCTTACGATGAGCAGTCGGCGCAGGACTCGATGCTACTTCTTCTTAGCCGGTGACTTTTTAACCTTGGCTTTCACCTTTTTGGCAGTGGGTCGCTTTTTCGCCGGTGCTGACTTTTTAGCGGCAGCCTTCTTCTTGGCCGCGACCTTTTTCGCTTTCGCTTTGGCCTTTTTATCCGCCTCTTTGGCCTTCTTCAGCTGCTCTTTTTTCTTCGCAAGTAACGTCTTGAGCTTCTCCTGCTCCTTCTTGATCTTTTCGATCTCCTTAGTAAAAGCGGTTACCTTTTGTTCTGGCGTTAATGGCTTCTTCTTTGCTGCGGGCATAACAGCCTCCGTTGGTTAACATTGTGCGTCGAGTTAAGGCGATAATAGCAGAGTCCGAATCAATCAGCCACAAAACGATCACATATTGTGCACATGAATGATTGCATTGATATATAAGGGGAATTAAGGTATTATTACTGACTTATTCAAAGACTTATCGACAGTTTCTGTGAGTAACTCCATGATTTTACCCTTTCCATACAAGCCGGTAGATTGGCTAAGCATTTGGCATAAGACTAAGACCATGACGTTGCTGACAGCAGATGGAGACCCGATAACCATCACCATTGACAGTATCACAGCTTTAGAAGCTGATGATCTAGACGCTCTTGATGCCATGCATGTGAAAGTAGCAGATGGTGAGTTTTTTATCAGCTTTGGTGATCCATCTGAAGTATTGCATAACCAGCTGGTATTTCAGATTGATGGGCGTGATCCAAAAGAGGGCAGGTGGCATATCCCTCAGTGGTATATTGATCGTTGTCGAGAGAGCACTGAGGAGAAGTAGTGTCTGCATTGTGCCCAGATAAGACATTCGGTATTTGTCCCCTAAAGCTGCCGCTCGATAGGTTATCCAGACAGCTGCCGTTATCGTGGATTAAAATACTGCGTCAACGGGGCTAATAGTACCTGCACGTCGATTTCCAACACCATGAGTGTAGAGCAACGAATATGAAAAAGACTAAAAAGTCAGAACGAGTTCCCCAAACAATGAAGCAGAAGTATCATGAAATATCGGCGATCACTGATAATTTTTGTGAACAGTATTTGAACCAAGAATACGCTGAGCTCATTCGCTATGCAATAGCAGCCCTATGCAGAAAGCGTCCATCGCCTCTTATCAAGGGTAGGGCTACTACTTGGGCGGGCGGCATCACTCATGCCATCGGGATGGTTAACTTTTTATTTGATAAAAGCCAAACCCCAAATATTAGTGCATCTGAGTTGTACGAAGCTTATGACATTAGCCAGAGTGCGGGCCAATCAAAATCAAAAGAAGTTCGAAACTTACTTAATATGTCGCAGTTTGACCCGAACTGGTCTTTACCAAGCAAACTTGATGATAACCCTATGGCCTGGATGATTTCTGTAAACGGATATATTGTCGATGTTCGGCAGATGCCTCAAGATGTTCAAGAAGCAGCCTATAAAAAAGGACTTATACCCTATATTCCAGAGACTCAACCTTCCAGTAAGGAAAAGACCACAGTTTAAAAAAGAAGGAGTTCAATCATGACTGAAGCCGCATACACAAAAGATGCGCAAGAACTTAGGATAGAAAAAATATGGCTCTTAGGAACGTAACCTTATGCCACTATCAACTCAAGCATCGGCTCTA
>JAYPBG010000411.1:0-2992 GCA_038124075.1 Gammaproteobacteria bacterium | reverse complement strand
CTGTGCATGTCGGGGGGCACGACCTCTATAAAGAGAGTGATTATATTATTGGTGTTGGGGACTCGGTGCAGATCAGCGTCTGGAGAAACCCTGATCTCTCAGCAACGGTGGTTGTGCGTCCAGATGGGAAAATTTCTGCACCTTTGGTGGGGGATATGGTGGCCTCTTCTCGAACACCGATGCAGTTGGCGGGTGATATTACTCGAAAGCTGAGTACCTATATTCGTAACCCTCAAGTCAGTGTCATTATGGCTGGGCTAAGCAGTCATGAATATTTAACCCGCGTTCGAGTAACCGGTGCGGTCAACAACCCAGCATCTGTACCCCACAGTAAAGGGATGACCCTTTTGGATATTATTCTTGATGCGGGCGGCGTGAACGACTTTGCCGCACCCAATCGGACCATGCTCTACCGTACCGATAAAGAAGGCAAAACCCAGGCCATTAAAATCCGGCTCAATGACCTGCTTAAGAAGGGTAAATTAGAAGATAATATTTTGCTGCAGCCGGGTGATGTCATCACGGTGCCGGAGAGTTTCTTTTAAGGGTGAGATGTACTTTAAACAGCTAATAGAAAAGAGAGTCGCATATTATGTTGACGCATGCAGGTGAATGGTCGAAAAAAGCAGGTATTTCAGTGCTCTCACTCTCCCTGTTTTGTGGGGTAGCGGGGTATGCGGAAGCTCGTTTAAACTACTCATTAGGTTATGCCAGTAACCATAATTCAAACCATCAATTACGTTCAGGCGGGGGTGACCAAAGCAGTACCGTTCATACCTTCGATGGGCGTATTGTCGGGCAGTCGCAAGGGGGGCGTATCACCTCAACCATGGATCTAAATTTTGGTTACTCAACGGGCAGTCATGTTGAAACGCGCGCTGTTGGCAGTGGTGGTGCTCACGTCGATTTTGCGATTCGCCCCCAGCGTTTGCACTGGCGTTTCTCTGATACTTTGTCACGCACATTAATTGATCCAACCGAAAGCAGTATTGATCCAGATAACAGCGATTTAAGAAACACCTTCAGCACGGGTCCTGAATTGACCATGGATCTCTTTGGTCGTAATCGTCTGGTGCTCCAGGGAACGTTCAGTCGCACCTCCCATATAGAAGAGTCGAATAATGATACCGAGTCTCGCAGTGGCGCTATGGAGATTGAGCGTTCAGTCTCAGAGCGCACGGCAGCGGCCATTCGTTACAATTATGTTGAATCTGAGTTGATTGAGACAACAGGGCTCTCCAGTGAGATCAGTCGAGTTGAAAACAGCGCCTTGACGTTCAGAATGAGCGGCCCTAAATGGGGGCTCGCCACCCAGTTGGGGTATGGTCGAGATATAGGGACCAAGTTTGATACGGAGACCGGCGGCATTGACTTTAGCTATCAGCTTAATGCGCGTACCCGTTATACCTTGAGCTCAAGCAAGCGGCTGACGACGGCGGGTGTGGCTGATACTGATGATCTTACAGCGCAGATCAATGCATTGGCACTGTCGGCACTGCTCTGTCAAAATGGCCAGTCCAGTGCTGTTGATTGTGGTTTTGTGAGGCGTTTGGAGGGTGCAGGGAAGTTGGACAATGGCTTAATCCTCAACGATGATGATCTTGCTCGTGCGCTCTTTACCAATAACAGTGGCACCACGGTGGTCTATTCAACGCAGTTTGGTGTCACCTGGCAGCCTAATGTTGTGAGCTACTCACTTTTATATTTTGATAATGAGCAGCGCGATGTGCTGGATGAGTCGATCTCTGAGTTCATCGAACCCAATCGAGTTGAATCGAAGGGTGTTGCTTTATCCGCACAGTACCGTTTCAATGAGCGCTTTAATGCTGCTGCCCGTATCACCAGGAACACCCGCACCGCGTTCAATTTTAGTGCCTTACCGCAAGAGACGGTTGAAGAGGAGAATCGAGAGACGGGAAGTACGATTCAGTTGGGTTATCGCCTGTCGTCCACAATAGAGAGTGGGCTTGATCTCTCCTATTTAAAGTCTGACCGAACAGATGATACCGGGGATCAGGGTGGTGACAGCTATCAAGTGGGTGTATCGTTGGTTTGGCGTATATAAAGTTTTAACCCTATTGGTTGGAGAGTAACCGTGTTGACATCAGTAAAACAGTTGAAGTATACGGCATCAAAATCACTGCTGGCAGCCGTTCTGTTGGCAGCCCCTTTGAGCGCGTGTAAAAATATAGACTCCCTTCTGGTCAGTGAAGCGACCATAGAGGCGATTCAGGCCATTACTCTGACAAACGAACAGGTTGCGGCGTTAAGTCGGCAGGCTGCGGCACAGCAAGATCAGACGCATACGGTTGCACCGGCAAACAACGCGTACAATAAAAGATTGAACCGCCTTGTGCAGCGTCATTATGGCGAAGATGGCCTGACCCTGAATTATAAGGTTTATTTATCAGAATCGGTCAATGCGTTTGCAATGGCAGACGGTACGGTACGCGTCTACTCTGGTTTGATGGATGCGATGAGTGATCATGAGCTGCTGTTTGTGATCGGCCATGAGGTTGGCCATGTGAAGCTGGGGCACAGTCATAAACAGGCGCAGTTGGCCTATGCTACGTCGGCGGTCCGAAAAGGCGTGTCAGCGCTGGGGGGTACTGTGGGTGAATTGGCGAAATCAGAGCTGGGTGTGATCTCCACGAAAATAGTGAATGCACAATTTTCACAAAAAGAGGAGAAAGAGGCCGATGATTATGGTGTCCAGTTCATGCGCCGACATGGTTACCCTGTGAGTGCAGCGGTCAGCTCTCTAAACAAGCTGGGAGGCGGAGGTGGCGGCCTCTTATCGAGTCACCCAGACTCCAAAGAGCGTGCTGAGCGACTGAAGAAACAGATGTAAAAAGTGCTGGATTGCTATATTGGATTGCTATATTAAAGCTACTCTATCTTGTTTTGGTCGTTCACGTTAACGCCTGTAATAGCGTCTGGGACTGTAAATAATTCTGTGTAAATGCTTATCTTAACGTAGGGATACCTACGC
>JAYPBG010000410.1:0-3021 GCA_038124075.1 Gammaproteobacteria bacterium | reverse complement strand
GGCCAGATGCTGGATAGCACCGGAGATGCCCACAGCGATGTAGAGCTCAGGTGCAACGATTTTACCCGTCTGCCCTACCTGCATATCATTCGGCACAAAGCCCGCATCTACGGCTGCACGTGAAGCACCGATGGCAGCGCCCAGCTTGTCTGCAATGCCGTTAAGCAGTTTAAAGTTATCGCCGTTCTGCATACCACGACCACCCGAGATGACCACTTTGGCACCGGTCAATTCAGGACGATCCGATTTGGCCAGCTCTTCAGATACAAAAGCAGATACACCCGCATCGGTTGCACTGTCAAGCGCTTCAATGGCGGCTGAGCCACCTTCTGCTGAAACAGCATCAAACGCCGTTCCACGTACCGTGATCACCTTAATGGCATCGCTGCTCTGAACAGTCGCGATCGCATTACCTGCATAGATAGGGCGCTTAAAGGTATCCTCTGATTCAACACCGCAAATATCAGAAATTTGAGCAACATCCAATAACGCAGCGACACGCGGCATAAAGTTTTTACCTGTGGTGGTCGCGGGCGCTAGGATATGGCTGTAGTTTTTACCCATCTCAGCAACCAGTTGACCGAGGTTCTCTGCCAGCGCATTGGCATAAGCGGCATTGTCAGCCACCAACACTTTTGAGACACCTTCGATTTTAGCGGCTTCCTCTGCAGCAGCGCCGCAGTTGCTTCCAGCCACGAGCAGCTCAATGTTCCCATCACCACCGATCGCTTTTGCAGCGGCAACGGTGTTCAACGTAGCGCCTTTTACTGAGGCATTATCATGTTCAATTACGACTAATATACTCATCAGATCACCTTCGCTTCGTTCTTAAGTTTCTCGATCAGCTCTTCCACACTGGCCACTTTGATGCCGGCTTGACGTTCAGCAGGCGATTCAACTTTCAAGGTTTTAAGTGTGGAAGTGACGGTGACACCCAGGTCTGCAGGTGTTTTGACATCCATTGGTTTTTTCTTCGCCTTCATAATATTGGGCAAAGAGGCATAACGTGGCTCATTCAAACGCAGATCCGTGGTCACAATCGCAGGCAGGTTCAATGAGACCGTCTGCAAACCACCATCTATCTCGCGGGTTACCTGAGCTTTACCCTCTTCAACCTTCACTTCAGAGGCAAAGGTACCCTGGCCATAGCCGGTCAATGCGCCCAGCATCTGGCCCGTCTGGTTGTTGTCGCCATCGATGGACTGTTTGCCCATAATGATCAGATCTGGCTTCTCTTCATCAACAATGGATTTGAGCAGCTTAGCCACCGACAGGGGTTGAAGCGCTTCCTCTGTCTCAACAAGAATACCGCGATCAGCGCCCAGCGCTAAAGCAGTACGAATCTGTTCTTGACAGGCCTTCGGGCCCATTGAGACCACAACGATTTCAGTAGCGATTTTTTGCTCTTTCAATCGAACCGCTTCTTCTACAGCAATTTCACAAAAGGGGTTGATTGACATTTTTACGTTCGCGAGATCAACATCTGTATTGTCCGCTTTCACTCGGACCTTGACGTTGTAATCCACTACACGCTTTACGGTTACTAGGACTTTCATGGATACCCTCTACTTTTCTAGTTGAGAAAATTTGTCGGCTATCTTGCCGTGTTATTGATCCCAGGTCAATAGCCAGTATATACCCAGCCCCATTTCTAACCCATGAACCGCGCTCATCTGCGCATCCACCCTGCACACCCAGAGTGTGTGACCAGTGGTTCGTCTCTTTTTCTTGGCCTCATACAGCAACCCCCCTTATAATAGGCGCATTGAACTATAGACCAGAATCACTCAAATATTAGGCCGTTTTTTGATCGACTTTAGCATAACTGTCAGCATAACTGACCAGAGCTCATCGAAAGCTGGCCTAATAAACAACTGAACAGCGAAACTGAACACTTAAACCAAAATCGAAAGCAACAACTGATGAGGAGAGAGCCGCGAGCGATGCACAGGTAGAAAGAGAGTCAATGGAGTACGACGTCGTCATCGTCGGAGCCGGCCCTGCCGGGCTTGCCACCGCGATTAAATTGCGCCAACTGTCTGAGGCGTCTGGAAAAGAGATCAGCGTATGTATAGTGGAGAAGGGCTCTGAAGTGGGCGCACACATTCTTTCTGGGGCCGTGCTTGAGCCGCGCGCCATTAAAGAGCTCTTCCCTAACTGGGAAGAGCTGAATGCCCCGCTTAACGTTCCTGTCAAAGAGGATCAATTCTTCTTCCTAACCGGTGAAGAAAAGTCGATCAAACTGCCCAACGCCTTTATCCCAAAACCGACCCACAATGACGGCAACTACATCATCAGCCTGGGTAACGTCTGTCGCTGGATGGCTGAGCAGGCTGAAGGGCTTGGCGTAGAGATCTACCCTGGCTTCGCAGCGGCCGAGGTGCTCTACCATGATGATGGCCGCGTCAAGGGCATCGCCACAGGCGACATGGGCATCGGCCTCGACGGCCAACAAAAAGGCTCTTATACACCCGGCATCGAGCTGCACGCAAAATACACCATCTTCTCCGAAGGCTGCCGCGGTCACTTAGGCAAACAGCTGATCAAACAGTTCAATCTGGACGAAGGGCGCGACCCTCAACACTATGGCCTGGGCATCAAAGAGCTGTGGGAGATCGACCCCAGCAAACACCAAGAGGGCTTGGTGATGCACGGTCTAGGCTGGCCATTAGCCGAAAGCAGCAGCACCGGCGGCTGGTTCCTCTATCACCTGGATAACAACCAAGTGGTCGTTGGATTGATTACCGACCTTGCTTACTCTAACCCACACGTCTACCCCTTTGAGGAGTTCCAACGGTTAAAACACCACCCCGTACTCAAATCGATCCTCGAAGGGGGCAAACGGATCTGCTACGGTGCACGTGCACTGGCAAAAGGCGGCATCAACTCTCTGATCAAGATGCACTTCCCAGGTGGCCTGATCATCGGTTGCGATGCCGGCACCATGAACTCCACCAAGATCAAAGGCAGCCATACCGCCATGAAGAGCGGCATTATTGCGGCTGAGACGCTCTTTGAAGC
>JAYPBG010000409.1:2070-3053 GCA_038124075.1 Gammaproteobacteria bacterium | reverse complement strand
GGGCTGCCTGCCATGCTGAATTATCAAACGCATGCCAGCAGCGGCTCTATGTACAATACACCGCCTACGTACAGCTGGTATTTGGCCGGCCTTGTGTTTAAATGGCTGTTGAATGCTGGTGGACTGGAAGCGGTGTCGGCTGTGAATCAACGCAAAGCCGAAAAGTTGTATCAGTTCATTGATAAGAGCGACTTTTATCGCAACCCTGTTGCGCCAGAGTCACGCTCTTGGATGAATGTCCCGTTTATTTTGGCCGATGAGGGGCTGGATGCGCCCTTTCTTGCAGAGGCAGAACAGAGAGGCCTGCTGAATTTGAAAGGGCATCGCTCTGTGGGAGGTATGCGCGCGAGTCTATACAATGCCGTACCGGAAGAGGCGGTGGATGCCTTAATTACATTTATGGCTCAGTTTGAAAAAGAGCGCGCATAGCGCTGACAACCGTGGTATAGCGAGAGGCTCGATGAGTGATATCAATGATCAATTAAACCCCCTGCGAGACCAGATCGATCAGTTGGATGAGTCGATTCTGGATTTAATAACTCAGCGTGCTGATTGTGCGATGCAGGTTGCCAAAATTAAGCGTGAAGCGGCTGAAAACAGTGGTGAAGAGCTGTTTTTCTATCGGCCGGAACGTGAAGCTCAGGTTCTGCGCAAAGTCATGTCCAAGAATCAAAGTAAGCTGCCGGATGAGGTGATGGCTGCACTTTTTCGTCAGATCATGTCGACCTGCTTGTCACTAGAGCAGACGCTACGTATCGCCTACTTGGGTCCTGAGGGTACGTTTACACAGACAGCCGCGATTAAGCACTTTGGTCATGCAGTAAAAACGGCGGCATTGAACGGTATCGATGAGGTGTTTCGTGAGGTGGCCTCTGGTGCAGCGCACTATGGTGTGGTGCCGGTTGAAAACTCCTCAGAAGGCATTGTCAGCCATACCTTGGATAGCTTTCTAGACGCCAATTAGAAAAACTGTGGTGAAGATG
>JAYPBG010000409.1:0-2060 GCA_038124075.1 Gammaproteobacteria bacterium | reverse complement strand
TTGGCCCACTGTTGAGAGGGTTGCGGTGAGCAGTAATGCCGAAGCCGCACGCCGTATTAAAGGCGAATGGAATGCGGCGGCCATTGCTGGAGAGACGGCAGCCGAGATTTATGGCTTGAAAAAAATTGCAGAAAATATAGAAGACAAGCCGGATAACACCACGCGCTTTTTAATCATTGGTCATCAGGAGGTTGCGCCGAGCGGTGAAGATAAAACATCAGTGATTGTTTCGACTAAAAACCGCCCTGGGGCCCTATACCACCTGCTTGCCCCGTTTGAAGAGTTGGGCATTAGCTTAACTCGGATTGAAACGCGCCCCTCTCGTTCAGGTGTTTGGGCTTACGTCTTTTTTATTGATTTTGAAGGGCATGAGTCGAATGATAAAGTGCAGGAGGCGCTGAAGCGTGTAGAGCAGCAGGCGGCTGACGTGAAGTGTTTAGGCTCCTACCCCAAAGCGGTGTTATAGGCGTTGAAAAATCAAAAGCCAAAAGCCGTTAAAAGCCATTAAAAGCAGAGTGCAGTAATGAAACGAGAATTAGAGGCGCGTTTAGCCTCAGGTGTACGTGGGTTAAGTCCCTACCAGCCAGGTAAGCCTATTGAAACGTTGCAACGTGAGCTTGGCTTAAAAGACGTTGTGAAACTTGCCAGTAATGAAAACTCTTTAGGTACCAGTCCAGATGTGGCCGCTGCTATACAGGTGGCTGCTCAAGATATTCACCGCTACCCTGATGGTAATGCGTATCTGCTCAAAGAGGCGCTGGTCTCTTACTACGGTGCTCAGCATGCAGGGGATCATAATAAAATCTTATTTGATCAGATTACACTTGGAAACGGCTCTAACGATGTCTTAGAGCTTGTTGCTCGGGCATTTTTACAGGCAGGTGATCACGCCGTCTATAGTGAACATGCCTTTGCCGTTTATGCTTTGGTGTGCCAGGCGATCGGCGCTGTGCCAACGGTGGTGCCCGCAAAGCGCTGGGGACACGACTTAGAGGCTATTCTGAAAGCGATAAAGCCTGAAACCAAAGTGCTCTTTCTTGCAAACCCTAATAATCCTACAGGCACATGGTTTACACGAGATGAGTGGGAAGCGTTTATTGAGAAGGTGCCGTCTAATGTGGTGGTGGTGCTTGATGAGGCCTACGCTGAGTACATTAAAGATGAGCGTTACCCTAGAGGGGTGGATTATCTGCACCAGTACCCTAACCTGGTCGTCTGTAAAACGTTTTCAAAAGCGTATGGTTTGGCGGCCCTTCGGGTTGGCTATGGGCTTTCGTCCATTGAGATTGCCGATTACTTGAACCGTGTGCGACAGCCGTTTAACGTCAACCATATGGCGATCCATGCTGCGGTTGCCGCACTAGGGGATCAGCGCTTTGTGGATGAGAGCTGTAATATCAATGTGCAGGGCTTGGAGATGCTGGTAAGCGGCTTTCAGGCGCTGGGGCTCTCATTTATTCCCAGTGTGGCGAATTTTATCTCGGTTGATGTGGGGCAGCCAGCCGCGCCCATTTATGAGGCGCTGTTGCGCGAAGGTGTCATTGTGCGGCCTGTTCATGGGTATGGGATGCCACACTTCTTGCGCGTGAGTGTTGGGCGTCCTGATGAAAATAGGGCATTCTTGCAGGCTTTAAAGAAGGTGCTTAGGGCGAGTGCTTAGCCCGTTAGGGCGGGGAGCAGTCACAGCGCTGAAAACAGATTTAACAGAGGCAGGTGGAATAGTATGACGTCCCAAAAAGATCCGCATGTTGAGCACCAACCTGGCGTGAGTCGAGTGTTAATCATCGGTTTAGGCTTGATCGGTGGTTCTTTAGCGGCAGCCCTGCGGAAAAGTGGCTTTGCTAAAACCGTAGTGGGGTCCAGCCGAAAAAAAGAGACGGTCGATAAAGCGCTCGAGCTGGGTGTGATTGATGAGGGGGCTACGGATTTAGCAGAAGCGGTGCCAACGGCTGATATGGTCGTTCTCTGCTCGCCATTGGGTGCCTACCCATCGCTTTTACAGGCGATTAAGCCTTATTTGCGTGAAGATACCGTTTTAACCGATGTCGGCAGCGTGAAAG
>JAYPBG010000408.1:0-3059 GCA_038124075.1 Gammaproteobacteria bacterium | reverse complement strand
CGCCGATGACGCCAAACGCGCCATCCAGCAAGCCGCCGCCCACTTTCATCAAATCAATATCGACTTAATGTTTGGACTCGAACATCAAACCGAAGCCGAGGCCCTTTCCGATCTGACTCAAGCCATCGAATTTGAGACCACACACCTCTCCTGGTACCAGCTTACCATTGAGCCCAATACCCACTTTTACAAACAGACACCCCCACTCCCCAACCCCGATGCCCTAGCGGATATTCAAGCGTCTGGGCAAACCCTACTGGCTCAACACGGCTTTAATCAATATGAGATATCCGCTTACTGCAAATCCAACATGCACTGCAAACACAACCTCAATTATTGGCAGTTTGGAGATTACCTGGGCATTGGCGCTGGGGCTCATGGAAAAATAAGCCATCCCTCTCAAGAGGATGGCTCGCTTATGATTCATCGAACTCAAAAAACACGCCTACCTCAACACTACTTAACCCACTTTAAAACATCGTCACCAGAGAAGAGCGCAAAACGCATCACCCTTGTCAATCGAGATGAATATATCTTCGAGTTTCTATTGAACGCACTGCGCTTAAGAGAGGGGTTTTCAACACGCTTAGCTCAACACCGTGCTGAACTATCCGAACAGCAGATCATCACAGCCATTCCAAGCGCCTACGACCATAAACTGCTGACATTAGAACAAGGGCGCATTCAACCTACACCATTTGGCTGGAACCATATCAACGCTGTTTTAGAACTGCTCGTCTAGCATCCAAAGACCAAGCCATCATTTAAAAGAGCAAATTAAAAGAGGAACGCGCACGTTTAGCACTATCTATGAGGTTAAATTAACATTAAAATAGAGTATAAATCTCTATAACACTTTTAAGCCAAGATGGTGTAAATTTTACCTTATTGTCTACGCTAGCGGCCAGGCCACTACTGCAGACCACTACGAATAAGGTGCTTTGGATACAATTTGGAGCTGGATGCTACTTATGCCTTCGTCATTTTCACACCCCATTCAAGAATATCGCTACCCTTACAGTGCATTTGCACTGGGGGTACTCAGCGCAAATGACCTGCAAGCTGAGATCATAAAAGCCATCCAGCAAGAACCCTCCGAGTATGAAGCTGCTTACACTCAACTGCCCATCCTGGTTTCCCAATATGGGCTCTCCAAAGAGCAAGCTAACCTCATCATTGCAAGGCTACAAAGCCTTAATATTCCACTGCCTGAAAACCATCGGAATGCATTGCGTTACTTTGTCAGCCAGATGGAAGAGATCCATCACACACCGCGCGCTCCAAGGCGCCCCATACCGACAGCCGTTTTACCCGACACACCCGACGCGCCCACCCCTCTCAAGCGTCCAAACGCAGAACCCCTCACAGGCACGGTAACAAAAGAGGAGGCACCCCCCTCCCAAAGACCTGAAGCAGGGATATTAGAAGAGACCACATTAGAAGATGATCTGGAGATAGAAGATAATCTGGAGATAGAAGGTGACCTGAAGAAAGCAGCGCCTCCTGAGACACTCTCTGCCGAGGCCTTAGCTGAAGGGGTGAGTGCAGCTGAATCTTTATTAGCCGAGGAAGCAGCAGCCGAATCAAAGAACAATAAACATAAACAGAGATTGCACACCTCCTCCGTGCTTGCCTTATTAGGCATCGGCTTTTTATCGCTACTCATGTACAGCCTTCAAACACCATCCTATCGCCTCTCTGAAATAAACACCAACGACACGGCTATTGATCCCACTAGCATGGACCCCATAGGCACGCAGACGTCTCAAGTGACGGCACAACACAACGAGAGAGAAAACGAGAGAGAAGAAGAGGCTCAACGCCAACTGAAAGAGGCGCTGGCACAAAAAAAGCTTATTGAAGAGGCTCGAGCCCATTCAGAGATGTTACAGTCATGGCTGGACAGGGGAACGCAACTTGCGGAACAGTTCCATATCGGCCCACCCGAGGAGCCTGAGCGAGCGCTCTACTATTTGGAAAAGCTAAAACAAGAAGCCCCCCAGCATGAATACACCGCGCAACTCCTATTCAGTATTGCCAAAGCCTGTGAGGAGTGGGCAACAACAACGCTGACCAGCGATGAAGATGCAGAGATGCACCGCATCTACCTCTTAAGAGCGGAGCACTATAGGTATGAGGCAAAGGCTATATTATCGAGTGCATCTGAAAACGCACATTAAGAGGAGCATGGAAGCGCAGCCAAAAACCGTTGTCCACCACTGGCACCCATATCAGCATCAAAAAATACCAAAAATAGATGAGCGGGCTTTAGGCGGCTCTTGCGCTTTTAGCCTTTCCAGCTTTTCCAAGTGATCAGATATGGAGCCTTCCAGATCTGAGCGAAGTGCATCAACATCCGCTTTCACCTTTTTCTCGGCAAATGGGACGTGTTGAGTAACACTCTTAGGCAGTTTAGCCATACCCAGGCTACGCTGCAGCTGTTTTTTTTGCTTCAAGGCCTCACCTAAGCTCAGCTCTAATTCGCTGTTTTTCTTATCCTTCTCATGCTGGCTCATCGATGGGTGCTCCACAAGCTGTGCACGCTGCGCCTCTAGGCGCTCAATCTCTCCGCACGCTTTTTTAAACGCCTGGAGCATAGAGAGCTTATGCTCACATCTCTGCTCCATCTGCTCATCCGCAAACGCAAATTGATAGACCATCTTATTTAAGTCAGACCTTTGCTCCTTCAAGTAACCTTTATAAGGCTCAAGGGTCTTAGGGTCTTGTCGACTGCGCTTTCGGCGCGGTTCACCCAGTCTGGGTTCACCAGAGGCTCTTTTATAAACACCCTCCCAGCGAAAATGCTGCTCACTCTGAAGCGTTTTCGGATCAAACTGCCAACGCTGGCCATCCATGCTGCTGCCTAGGCGTGCTTCAAAACTGCGCTCAGTCAAAGGCTCAACCGACTGAAGCACAAGATTAACCCCTGACCCAGCAAAAGCCTGCTGAACATCAGCGTCGAGCTGGCTCACCTCACTGCTGGTCAGGCGAACCGCCTGGTAACGGCCCGATTGATCTCGAGAGATGCGCATCACACCCGCATCATCATCCTTTTGAGC
>JAYPBG010000407.1:0-3059 GCA_038124075.1 Gammaproteobacteria bacterium | reverse complement strand
TCTGAAACAGTTACCGTCTAATTAATGGGCGTGCCCAAAATTTAGGTATATCTCTGGGTATCTGAGGTCTACCTAAATTTTATCGGATTTAAACTGGACGATGACCAACTTCTTCATGGCTCTATCAGTGAGCCACTTCAAATCAATCTGATCTTTGAGGATAGAGGCCGTTTTGCTGCGCTTATGCCGGTTTTGAACAATGTACTCAGATAAGCTCAAAAACGCCTGATCCTGACGGTGGCTGTCGAACTCTATGCACCCTAGCAAATCCAATAGAAGAGATCTGCGTTTGGAGTACCAGTTCATCATAAATGGCCTATTATTGGATTCAGACAAAGCCAGATGCTCATTACAGGCAGCCAAAAGGTCATCCGCGTTGGATGGAAAGAGTTCAGTAAATATTTGCCACCTATCAGCCTCTGCCCCCTCTTTTTGGTATGCATTGATTAGGTCTCGGAGGAGTTCAACCAAGTCATCGGTATTACGGCGATTGACATGGCAGGCTTGAAGATAGTCTTGGGTCGCCTTTGCTACAACCTCATGCATTGTTTTAATAATAAGTTCACAGGCGCTATCCAATGCTTTGCTGTACTGTGATCTTATAAGCACGACAGTCAATGCCAATCGTTTTTTGGCTTTAACTTTGCGCATGTCGGAGCTGTGCAAAGAGAGCGCTTCGTCACGAAACTTATGACGCTTGATCAAAGGGATATGATTGAGTTGCGGCGTCAATTGTGCAAGCTCGGCTAGCCATTTTAAGTGATCGATAAATTCGAGAATTTTCTTATAGGTCGGTGCACTTGGATTTTGCTTTATCTTATGCCAGTCACTGTAGTGTTCATCTTTTTTGAGTTCATCGTGCAGTTTAAGCAGTTTCTTCTCGTCAGAAGGAGATACCGTCTCACCTATGTCGTGATACCACTGCTCGTTTGCTCTCGCTCTTACGTTATAGGCGATTTTTTCTAATGTGGTGAAAGCGGGCAGCTCAAACTGATGCGTCATCAGAGATTCAGTCAAGGCATTGAAGATATCTACCAGTCGCTCACGCTTTTCGGCTATCAGTGACCCAATAGATAGACAGTGCTGTTTGGCTTGGGATGAATCGCAGTTCCAGCGAAGGTGCTTTCGAATCGCTTTGGCGTGTCGACTATAGGTTCGGGAAGTCGCATACTCTTGAGTGAAGCCCTTTTTAGTGACCGTACTGTTGTTATCAACCGAATAGGCGATATGTTGCATGACGGCGTAAGGGATATCTTTTGCCGAGGGTAAGTAATGAAGATATTGCGCGCATTTCAACAGGATGAGCAGCTGGGTCCGCAGTGGTCCTTTACGGCGTACCTGCTGCTGGGCAAACGCAAGATCAGAAGCATCTATGGTAAAATGAGTGTGTAAATCGACATCGGATAAGGGGTGTTGGAACGTTCTATACAGGGTCTCTTTCGGTTCGATCATTGGAAGGCTCTTGGAATAGGCTATGTACGGGGTTATCGGTAAACCGCTGCCCCTCTTCAATGTATTCCAGTACAGTGCCTTGATGTTTCCATCGTCCTTGTTGCATAATCGACTTGAAGCTGGCGCCGGCAGCGCTGGCGCACGTTGCCAAGCCACGGCGAAGGCTATGAGAGGAGTAGCGATCAGCGTTGGGCAATTCGCACTGATTAGCGATACGTGCAATAATTTTGTTGAGGCCTCTAACGGTGAGAGGCTTGGTTGAGATTTGATCCCAGCGATTGATACTACGAAACAGATAACCCGACGAAAGGCAGCTGATCGATAACCACCGCTCCAGTAACGTTATGGGACAGTAGTCATTGTTCAGTTGAGGCAGCGCCACATGTTGCCCTTCACCGGTAGGGTCTGTTTTCGAACGTTCAATGGTAATCGTCAGCCCTTGTTTACTTACATCGATGTGGCTATGCTGAAGTTGAACCAGCTCGCTGCCTCGAAGAGCGCCGAAGAACCCGATACTGATCAGAGCGCAATCACGAGCACTGATTAAATCATCTCTTGAGCTCAGTAAGTCGACGACGGTTTTCAACTGCTCCAGTTGAAGCGCTTGAGCTTTACGTTTGGGTTTGCCGTGGGTATTCTGAATGCCCCTTAGCGCTTTCCTGACAGCAGGGTGTGACGTGGGATCAGCAAAGCCTTGATAGGTGTGAAACTGTTTCAGAGCGACTAAGCGTCGCTGAAGCGTTCTGGAATTGTGTGATTCAGCATGCGCATGGCAATAACGGATGACTGTAGCGGTGTCAGTGGGTAACTTGCCACCCCAAGACTCAAAATGGCGAATGTCTTGTTGGTAGGCCTTTCGTGTATTGTCGGTGGTTGCGCGCTGAATGTAGTCTTGAACGGACAGGGATGGCAACTCATCAACATTACGTAAAGCGTTTTGGGCGACTATCTCATCGATTTCGATCATTAATTGCACTCCATCGCTATTTGGATTCTAAATCCAGTGAAATATTGAGATTGTAAGGTAAAAAATTAAACATAAGGTCGTATTATATACTATAAATTCCGGTAAGGCTGTTTATAGGAACTTAAATAGATTAATTATTGAGCATATAAGTTTGGATTAATTACGTTATAAAATGGAAAATGTAATACGGTATTAAATAATCAGACACAACGAGCAGTGCCCGAATTGATTAGGCTCTTAGTTGATCGCAAAGTAGAGAAGCTGGCACCCCAGACTTTTTTATGCTCTCCTCCAAGGCAAAATGTATCATCCTTAATCTATTGTGAGCACCATTTAAGCTTGAGGTAATATTTTCTCTTAGAATTGTGATGAAATCCAGCTTTATTAGACTTAGGATGTATGGCAATTAGGCATTATGGTATTATTTTAAGGATATAGCACTAGGAGGCCCTGGATTTAAGGAACGAACTGAATGCAATTAATGAGCATCAAAATAGTGGAAACATGCAAAAATCCGACTATTTATTTATAGCGGGAATAAGCGTTAATACCGACGCCCCTTAAATGGACAAATATTACTCTATATCCCTCTCTGTCACTATACCTGTCCAAGCCCAGGCATGTTAATTAATTAGCTATG
>JAYPBG010000406.1:0-3075 GCA_038124075.1 Gammaproteobacteria bacterium | reverse complement strand
AAAAGGTTAGAGGGGGCTTTGCATCTTTTTTACCTCACAGAAGCGGAGAAGAGCCCTTTGTATTACCAGTGCTTTTTTTTTCGACTACACTTCCAGTGACCCCCACCAAACGGTAATGACTTAAAGGCATATGGCGTACTGGGCACTGATCATCTTAATTATCTTTGCAACCATCGGTGTTGGCGCATCTGCACTGGCCAATCGCCGTGCTCAAATTCAGAAAGAGCGCGAAAAACTCTTCAACCAATCTAAAGCGTATCTTCTCCAATTGGAACCGATCATCGATAAATTGCTCCGCATAAACTGTCGCCATGACATCATTGAGTGCCTTATCCGCTATTACTCATATAATGTCCAAAACATGGTCCGAGCGCTCCCAGCGCTCCCTGAAGTCGCCGCATTTCAACAAATCGAGCAGCAACTGCCCCTTAGAGAGCCGAGCTCTCTGGATGAAAACCCACTGACAGACGCCAGCGAGTTAGCCCAAGTACAGACGTACATCCGACAAGTCATCCAGCTTTTCTCCATACTCAGAAGCCATAATTTGACCACCCCCACGCTCTCGGACTCATGGTCAAAGTACCTTAAAAGTTTATTGATCGAAATCGAAGTCAAAGCCTATATGGGTCAAGCAGAGAAGCTGCTTGCGGAAGGTAATCGCAGCAAGTCATCAAACTGCCTTAGAACCGCTCAAAACAAACTCAAAAAAACAAGCGGAATCGACAAGAAACTCAAAAAAGAGCTGCATGATGAAATTGCCGAAAGAATACGCTTGATGTATGGGCTTAAAGGCCACAAAGAAGAGAGTGATGAACACGATGATCGCGAACACCCCTCCCCATGAGAGCAGTCCAGGAGTGCCCTTTTTCCCACACCGCCTCAAGTAAGCCAGTTGCCTTCGGCGACAAAATAGTTTATTTTCCACCCGCCCATACAATTGTTCAGTCAACTTTTTAACGTTTCAGCTTAACATTTCAGAGACAAAACAAGGAGGCATAACGTTATGGTTAAGCCTACATGCATATTTTTCAAACTCAGACACTCTACTCGTAACGACCATAGCTACCGAGAGATCACCAGTACCGTCTTATCACTGTTAACCCTCTTTGCACTCTTTTTACCGATACAGGTACACTCAGCACAGCCTTACTCAACCCACCAGGAGATCGAACTTACACGTGCCATCATCAACAGTCGAATTTTGCTTGAAAAACTGATGATGAACTACCACCTCTCTACCGCACAACAGGCCAACCCTAAGTACCAAAGTAATGCCCGATTAGCCGCTGAACAGATTGAAGCCGAGCTGAAGGGCATTAACAGCACATTACGCAACGTTAAGCTAAGCAGCGAGAGCCATAAGATTGGACAGAGCTGGTCAGACTTCAAAACCATCTTAAAGACCAACCTCACCGAGCTTGAGAGTACGGGCTATGCTGAGCTTCAGGTTGTCGATAACATGGTGGCCAGAGCCCGATTTTTCGATAACACGTTACAATTTGCCTATAACCGAGTAAAAGGCAACGCTCAAATTAACATCAACCAAAATGCAGAAGCCGCACGCTCGCTTAGCCGCCTGCTGCAACATATTGCAAATAAATACGCCGAACGTGCCGCATCCGTCACCGGCACTGCGGCACGCGCGCAAGGAGAAGAGACCGCCATCGATGAACTGGCTGAACAGTTCATTCAACAGCTAAAGACGCTAAAAAAGAGCACCGCCAACACACATGAGGTCAAAGAGAAGCTACGCCAAGTAGAAATGAAGTGGAAGTATATCGAAAAGTCTCTACAAAACTATACTGAAAACAGCATCTCTTTTCTGGTCACATACTACAGCCACGACATGGTTGACCTGCTGCTGGGTGTTGCTTCAATCTACGAGCGCTCATAACAGATGAGTGCTCACCGCAAAGTGACTGCTTTTAACAATACCTTTAACAATACTTTTAAAAACAGTTTTAAAAACGTGCTTTAAGAACATATTTCGATTGACATCCCCTCAAAGTTCTAGAATTATTACTCTTCCACACAGAACAGTCCTGAGGACGATATTTATTATAGGAGGGTCAATCACCATCAATTAATTAATCAACATCAAGAAAGCAAACCATGTTCTTCAAAACAACTAAATAGCCACAAAATAGTCACAAAATAGCCACAAAATAGTCAGTTTTAAACATATCTTAAACATGTTAGAAAGGAGTCTAACGACATGTCTTTTATGAGCAGTATCCTCAATTGGTGCAACCCCAGTCAATATTCACTCTTCTCCACAACGTCTCATCAACCACCCACTCATGGCGGTGTTGATCGTCCCGCTGCACATATTGACCTCAGCGCTGCAAATGAAGAAGAGCGCACCCCTCTTGTGGCGCCGACAGCCGAGAGAATGGACCGACAAACGACACAAGCGAACCATCTTTCAAGATCAGCCCGAGTGGCTGCGCGCCCCCTCCCCACCTCTACATTAAGCACACGCTGTGCACCTGCAGCGTTCAAGTGTGGCGCGTTCACAGTGGCGCTAAAAAAAGAGGGGAATAAGCCTTACATTCAAATTTCACATCCGGACAACCCGTTTGGTACCCCCCTATTAAGCACGCCACGCGGCAAAGCCTTTATTAAAATGGGGTCACATCAGTTAGATATTTCTGATCAACGCGGCTCTTATAACATCAAACAGAAGATAACCAAAGAGACGTTTTTTCAGACCATTGACTCAATCGAGCAAACAGAAGATGGCTCCATCATGATCTCTGGAAACGTGCGAACAGCTTCAGAGCCCGAATCTAACAGCAGCACATTCACATGGCAACTCACACCTAAAGGTGAAAAAGAGCTCGCCATGACCATCGAACACTCTGAAGGCGACTTCACTGAATTTGAGTTTGACTCCAATGCACAAGAGAAACTTTTTGGTTTTGGGGAGCAGCTCTCGCACATCGATTTAAAAGGCCAAAAAGTACCCATTCTGGTCCAAGAACAGGGCATTGGTCGTGGCCACCCCATTGTCACACCGATGGTCAACCTGGTATCCAGCGGTTCCGGAGGCACCTCAACCAGCACCAATTATCC
>JAYPBG010000405.1:0-3081 GCA_038124075.1 Gammaproteobacteria bacterium | reverse complement strand
CTGGTCCCCCTATGCCTTTGGCGGTAAAGAAGTTGACATTGGGTGAACAGGGTGCGGCCGCTTTTCCCATGAATGTGGTGTTGACTCAGGAAGACAGTATGGTGCCCTCTCTTCGGTTGCAGGACTTTAAAACAGTCGATGTAATCGCTCGCCTTTCAAAAAGTGGTCAGCCGGTGGCTCGACCGGGGGATTGGCAGGGTCGCTTAACCAATGTCGATCAAATGAAGTCAGGTTCTTCTGCAATGCCCTTGAAGCTGGTGGTCAGTGAGAAAGTAGACTAGCTTTACCTGTTTAAGCGCTTCACAAAGCTATGATGCTCTGTATTTCAGGTGAGATGCCCAGAAAAAGCTGTTTAATTGGTCTAAAATACGAGCTGGCAAGGGCTTGTGTAACGGCGGTTGGGTGTGTAGGCTTTGGCACTGCGCTTAATAAGTGCGTATACATTGGAGCAGGCTGGACCAATTTGGATCATGCATCAGCCGTTGAGTTGCTCTACGCGATTTTCTTAAAAGTGAGGTCAATATAATGCGACTAATTTTGTTGGGGGCCCCTGGCGCTGGTAAAGGTACACAAGCACAATTGATTATGGAGCAGTATAAGATTCCCCAGATATCAACGGGTGATATGCTGCGAGCTGCGGTTAAAGCGCAGACCCCTCTGGGACAAGAGGCAAAGAAGGTGATGGATGCGGGTGGCTTGGTCTCAGATGAGATTATTTTGGGGTTGGTAAAAGAGCGTATAGCCCAACCTGACTGTGAAAATGGTTTTTTGCTGGATGGCTTTCCGCGCACCATTCCTCAAGCAGAGGCTTTGAAAGAGCAAGGTGTTGATATTGATCATGTCATTGAGATTGCTGTGGATGATGCTGAGATTGTTGAGCGTTTAGCGGGCCGTCGTGTGCATCCAGACTCTGGTCGTGTATACCACATCAAATACAACCCACCTAAGGCAGAGGGCCAAGATGATCAGACCGGTGAACCTCTGATTCAGCGAGATGATGATCAAGAAGAGACGGTTCGAAAACGTTTGGCAGTTTATCATGACCAGACAGAACCCCTGGTTAAATTTTACCAAGATCTTGCTGCAAGCGGTGCGGCCGTGCAGTACCACAGTGTTCCCGGTGTTGGTGCTGTTGATGAGATAAAAACGAAGGTATTTGCAATTCTAGGCTAACGGGCATTGATCCGCCCACCTCAGAGGGGCCAAGTTGACCTTCAGTCCCCTCAATAATCCCTCCTCGAGGGGCAGCTCAAGGCGCTGTTAGGGGAGGTTCTTCACCGTATTAATGTTCACAAAGGGCCCCCACTCATCAGGTGTTCTGGTTTGCAGATGGGGCAGTGTGTTGACCCAACCTTTCACTGAGCGCTCTCCGCGACTAAGGTACGTGTGCAAAGATGTAAGGCTCTGTGTGGAGATCAGTGCAAAGAGTGGCTGTATACCGTGTTTGTCTTCCGGTAGAATAGCCTGCACTTTTGGGTGCTGCTTTATAAAGTGGTATAGCCATGCAATGTGATTGGGTGGCAGCCGTGGGGCATCCACGGGCAGTAGGGCTAACCATTGGGTGGCAGGTGTCCATGTGCTTTTTTCACAGAGCCTCATCGCTTCTAGAAGACCGCTGAGAGGCCCGGCAAATGGGAAGAGTGTGTCGGTGACCACATGATGTTGGTAAGCGCGATAGCGAGTTAGGTTGCGGTTACAGCTGATGATGACCCTCTCACACTGTGGCGTCACGGCATCGAGTAGGTGCTCAATCATAGGTCGGCCTTGGTATTTGACCAGTCCTTTATCTTGTCCTCCCATGCGAGTGCCTCGGCCTCCTGCGAGAATGAGGGCGGTGACGGGAAGGTGAGACGCTATATTGTGATCGTTCATAGTTAAAGTATAAATAGATGGCATAATTATGGATGCTGAAATGAGCGCGATAAATGCGATCGATGAAGTGAAGGCGCAGCTATCCGCAGGCGGTGGCATTGCCCAAACAGTAGAGAATTTTAAGGTGCGTGATGAGCAGTTGGCAATGGCTGAAGCCGTTGCACAAACGGCCTTGGATCTCGGCACCGCAGTGATCGAAGCAGGCACCGGCACAGGTAAGACCTTCGCCTATCTGGTTCCAGCCTTGTTGCTGGGTGAGAAAGTGATCATCTCAACCGGTACCCGCAACCTGCAGAATCAACTCTTCCACAAAGATCTGCCGATTGTGCGTGAGTCACTGCAGAAGCCTGTGGTTACGGCGTTGCTGAAGGGGCGATCGAACTACCTCTGTCGCTACCGTCTTGAGCAGTACCGTTTTGTCAAACATATGTTCTCAAGGCATCAAGCGCGTCAGTTGGCAAAGATTGAGGCGTGGGCACAATCAACGCGTGAGGGTGATATCAGTGAGCTGGCCGATCTACCTGAGTCTGATTCCGTGTGGGCCTTTGCGACCAGCAGTGCGGATAACTGTTTAGGTCAAGACTGCCCCCATTTTGATGACTGTCACCTGAATAAGGCGAGAAAAGCGGCATTGGATGCGGATGTGGTGGTGATCAATCATCACCTATTCTTTGCGGATGCTTTGATGCGTGAGGAGGGGTTTGGTGAGCTGTTGCCCGAGGCTGATTTAATCATATTGGATGAGGCTCACCAACTGGCGGATGTGGCGTCGCACTTTTTTGGTATGACACTGAGCTCGAGAAAGGTTAAGCGCTTGTGCAGCGATATCGATGCGGAGGTGCGGGAGAGCGCCAATGATATGGGTGACCTGCTCAGTGCCGCGGAAGCCTTGCCCCCTATTGTGGATCGGCTTCAGCATGCGTTAGAGAGCAGTGAGATACCCCAAAAAGGGGCCTGGTTGGAGATTGCGGATCACGCGTCGATTGTGGGTCATGTTGATGATTTAGGTGCAGGCCTCAAGGCTTTGGCTGTCAATATGAAAGAGGCAGGTGTGCGCAGTCGAGGGTTGCAGAGCTGTGAGCGCCGTCTCAATGAGCTGCTGGCACTCTATCGGGTGATCACCAAAGACCGAGCCGCCCCCGTGGCGGCCTCAAACGGTGAGGCGCTCAATGAGATGTCGAACTATGTACAGTGGTTCGAGCGCTATAA
>JAYPBG010000404.1:0-3089 GCA_038124075.1 Gammaproteobacteria bacterium | reverse complement strand
TATTAGAGAACGTCTGCTTGGTTTGATGACGAACATGTTCGATGCCCAATAAAATAGAAATACTGACCGTCATAGCCAACAATGAGAGAGCGACCGAGCCTTTTCGATCCAACAAACTCTGCACGGCGAGCTTAGCAAAGATCATGCACCACTCCTCTTACTCTCCTGTTGATTAATCTCATTTAAGTGGTCTATTCGATTAAAATAGGTTGATAAGGTGAGGTCATGACTTACAAACACTAAGGCCATGTTGGTATCGGACACTCTCGACATCAATAACGCCATAAAAGCATCTCGATTTGCAGAGTCTAAAGATGATGTTGGCTCATCAGCAATCACCAGTTTCGGTTTATTAATCAATGCACGAGCAATCGCAACGCGCTGCTGTTGGCCAATGCTGAGATGACGGGCCGGTCTATACCACTCATGATCCGGAATATTTAATGTACTCAGAAGCTCTTTAATTTCATCACACTGTTTCCCTGACGCTTTTCGCCTCGAAAATTGTCTGGCTACCCGTATATTATCAACGGCATTGAGATAGGGTATTAGGTTGAATTGCTGGAAAACATAGCCAATATGTTCAGCTCGAAACCGATCCCTCTTCCGGCTATTCATTTGATCCAAACGCTGCCCAAGCACCGTGACCTCACCCTCAACCGGCGTGAGCAAACCGCTCAGCAAGCCTAATAAAGTGGACTTACCGCTCCCTGAATGACCGTGAATAAGGGACCGCTCACCTTCCATCATAGACCAATATGGAATATTCAATACCGTTTGCTTGGGTTTCCCCGAATAGCCAAAGCGGACGTTAGTAAGTTCAATGACCATCAAGCACCTTCGGATAAGAGTTGACAATTTAACAGCAGCTTGTCAGGCTGCTCTATAGCCACTTGACAAGTACTGTACCGTTGTTGCCTTCCTCGCCCAACCGCATCACGTATTATCTATAACGCTCAGCGGCTTGGGCTCGTCCTGCGCCTAGGTACATTACTTGTCAAGCAGCTATAGGTACGCTGTTATAGTTACGCTGCAATAGTCAAGATGATATATTATATCAGTATTTAGTAAAGCCCAATCACTCATCAGGATATAGAGCGATATGACATTCAAAACCTCAATAAAGGCTGTTCTCGGAATTCTCCTGATCACTGTTTCTGCCTGTATGAAGCAAAACTCTGATACACATGAGAAAACAGAAGAGGCACCCGTGATGAATCAGCCTGAAAAAACCACCACAAAAACTGGATCAACACCTCATTCTAAGGCTCAATCAGAACCACCATCCCAGTCGATTTTTAAGACGGTTGAGTGGACTGATTTGATGCCACAAGATGATATAGATGCATTACTGAACCCACCTGAGTATGTAACTGAGGTAGAAGATGGATCACTTGAGGATCAAATAAGCACTCAGCTCCAAAACAGCATCGCCCTTGCCAGTGACGACCGCTACCAACAGGCATTATCATCAACACGCATTATTCAAGAGATGGATGGTCAGGCAATCCGCATTCCAGGCTTTATTGTGCCTTTAGAGTTTGATGATGATCAAACCATCACACAATTTTTCTTAGTCCCTTATTTCGGCGCATGTATCCATGTGCCACCACCGCCGCCGAATCAAATTATCTTTGTAAATTACCCCAAAGGATTTCAATTGGATGCCTTGTATGATCCTTTTTGGATCTCAGGCACCCTGGAGACAACAATCGTTGAAAATGATATAGCCACATCGGCTTACCGTATGCAAATGCAAGCGTTCGAACCTTATAGTGAGTGAATTTAATACAAAACCACTACATACCACTCATAGCATTTATGACTTTCTGTGACACCGCCCATAGCCATAACACTATGAACACCTTAGTGACGATACATTTCTGTACGATTCATGCGCAGTTATTGCAAATACTTTTCACTTCAAGCTGAGAGCAAACAAATTGGAATCCAGCTTTCTCAACGCTCTCTTTAAAACTTTCGAATACAGATTTTGACAACATAATTTCATTCACTTTATGACACTGGGTGCATATTATAAATTGGGATATCTTATGATCATGTTCGCAGGTGATATGAGAGCATGCAACATATTTATTCGACAAATCCAGCTTGTGTACAAGCTTCTCTTTCTGTAAAAACTCTAATATCCGATATATCGACATGGCTGGAATGGCTTCATCATACGATGATTTAAGGTTATCAGCTATCTCGTAAGCCGATAACGCTCTCTTTGAGTGTAACAGTGCCGATAAAACCCGTTTTCTCTTTTCTGTTAGTCGTACCCCATGAGTCTTGCACTGCTGCTCTGCATGGCGGATGATGGTATCTATTTTTGTCATCGTACTTTCTCGAAATGAATGGTATTGTTTGAAGCTTTCAACGTTTCCAAACCCTGCCTGATGCCATTAAGCCACATTACATTAAGCGTTTCTATTTGTTCAAAATACGCTTGTAATCGAATAGAGATTGATCTTATTTTGTACAGATTTTTGCATGTAAACTGATAGTTAGACCCTACATTACCGTGATGACTGTGATCTTGTCGACCATGATGATCTAAATGATGCCTGGATTCGCTGACGACGCTTAAAGTATCAACCTCCACCTTCTGCAAGGTACACGTTGATCCATCAAACATAAACAACTTTCTATGGTCAGATAAAAGCGCTTCTGCACGATCTATACGCTGTTTTTCTTTCAATGTTCTGGCTTTATGTTCAAACCCAACGATGTTAGCTGCTGGCGACTTAAACTCAATGGCCAGCTCATTGCCTTCCATTACCAGCGTCAGTGTCGCAATGCCATGATTATGGACTTCTATGTTCTGATGTTGATGCTGATGCTGATGCTGATGTTGATGCTGATGTTGATGCTGATGTTGATGAATATTCTCAAGGGTATTTACTGGTTGGGTGACTTGGCATGTTTTGATTTATATGGGTTGTTAGCTTAAAAAGGCGTTTTAGATAATAAGTACAGGATGGTATTTCTGTGAATGAGGAATATTCCTGCTACTTCTAAGGAATATTCCCGCTATAGCCACTTGACAAGTACTGTACCGTTGTTGCCTTCCTCGCCCAACCGCA
>JAYPBG010000403.1:0-3092 GCA_038124075.1 Gammaproteobacteria bacterium | reverse complement strand
GCTCGGCGTTGATTATAAACACACGTTACCTGATGCAGCCAAAAAAGATGCCTCGATAGAGGGGCGCATTTTGGCGGTTGATTGGGCGAAGATGGAAGACAGCTTTTCGTTAGGATTGGATGGCATTCGGGAAGCATCCCTGCGCTTCAATAACTTCACATCACCCGGTGTCACCTATGCGATTGGCCGTATGGAGTACCAGAGAAAGGGTATCCATATGATGGATTACTGGTGGCTGAATACGGCGCAAGGCGCTCACGTCGGAGCAACGATGGAGAATTGTGCCATTGGATCAGGGATGCTGAATTTAGCGTTTTTACGTTATGAGGATAAAACCACGCAAACCATTGACAGCAGCAGTGTAACGTCGACCATTAATGCGTCTGGTCTTGATATTCGTTATCAAGGTCTCGCGCTGAATGATAATAATAAGATATCGTTTTGGGGGTTTTTGGGCGCACGACATAAAAATGAGGATCTTCAACTCGACTCGGAGTCAGGTTCAGGTCTGGCGGTTTGGGTGGATACAAAGCGTGACAACGGGACAAACACTGTTTCGTTAGCCTATAAGTCGGGCTCAGCCATTACTAAGCATGACGGTAATGCTACGCCGCTATCAGAGTTTGATGGTTATGATTTGGGTGAGTCTTCCGTTGTTGAGCTGACCAATAATTACCTGATCGAGTCGGACAAGTTCGCCATGCAGTGGGGGCTTGTGCTTAAGCAAACCGATACCGGTGTCGTTGGCGAAGAAGGTTCTAATATTGACTGGTACAGCACCGGGGTTCGACCCATCTATTACCTGAGCGATCATGTTAATCTAGCCTTGGAGTTGGGTTATGACCGCGTTAACAATGAGGTAGAGGATTACAGCGGTTCGCTCTTTAAGACCACCCTTGCGCTTCAGTTGGCGAAAGGACGAGGCTATTACAGCCGTCCGGTATTACGTGCTTTTGTAACCCGTGCTCAGTGGTCTGATGATTTTGCGGGAAAGGTCGCCAAAGGTTCGCCCTATGAAGATGATACCAGCGGTTGGTCAGCCGGTTTCCAACTGGAAGCTTGGTGGTAATGGCTTTATTATACAGTTTACATAGTTACTATTTTTGGAACACGATTTTTGAGACATGATTTTAAAATCATTATTTTTAAAAAATTAAGGGTCATTGTAAGGTATATAAAATGAGTAAGAAAATTTCATATGACAATTTATCCAGAAGAACCCTTCTGAGCAAAAGTTTAAAGTATGGTGCTGGACTGTCCATGGCAGCGGCTTTTCCATCGGCGTTTGCATCCATCGTTTTTGATCCAGAGGAGGAGAAAGCGAAAAAATCGGCTGCACAATATGTGATGCAGTTTGGTTCACCTTATAAGAGTGATATGGCCCACTTGGTGCCTCATGTTCATCAAGAGTTGAAGCAAAATATTCAAGAGATGACGCAAGGTAAGGTGTATGTAGAGGTTGCCGATGGCGGAGCGGCGGGTGTTGGGCCTAAGCTGATGTCAAAAGTGGCGCGTAATACGGTTTCGGCGGGCCTTATTTCGGTCTCCAACTTGGTGCCGGTCGCAGGGGAGCTGGATATCCTTAACATTCCTTTCTGGTCTGCAGGGAATCAAAACTACGTGAATCTTGTGACCTCTTCAGTATGGAAATCATTGATTCTTGATAAGATCCAGGCTGAAGGTAAGATTGCCCCTCTGTTTCACTATGTGGTCGGGCCAAGAACGGCGACCACAACAAGGGCGTATGGCAAAGTTATAAAAGTGCCGTCCGATTTAGAGGGTATTCGCTTTAGAATCCCTTCATCTAAAACGCTGAAGATTTTTTATAATTTGGCGAATGCAAAAACCAGAAAGATCGCGTGGGGTAAAACAGCGGAAGCCGCGCGGTCCAACCTGTTTGATGCCTGTGACCCGTCCATTAATGGACTCTATGGCGGGCCTGATAACCTGAAAAAAGAGCTGCATGCCATCAGCAGAATCGAATCGGTTCATGATGGATGGATAGCGGTTGTGAGTCAGAAATGGATGGCTACATTGCCGGTAGATGTGCGTCAAGCGGTATTGGATGCAGCGGATAAAACCTTCAGGCAACAGCTGAAAAAAGTCGGTGAAATCACGGCGTCGACGTCGAAGAAGTTTGAGGAGCAAAATACGATGATCTATACACCTACTGCAGATGAGCGTGCGGCGTGGGTTAAAGAGTGCGGGCATGCTCGTCCTGAATGGAATGCATCGAAAAAAGCGATTTTGGGGGATCCCTCTGTATTTAGCAAATTGATTGATGCAACTCAAATCAATAATGGATACTCTGTAGGTTAGTGATTTGTTGTAGAGCGCTTTGTATAGGGAAAATCATTGATGAATCATTGATGAATCATTGATGATTGATGGTAAAGGTCCCAGGCTTCGTATACGGCCTTTGGCAGTTTAATTTTATGCTGGTCGGCAAATTTTAATAGATGCCCAATGCCGTTGCGCCCCTCTTGGCTGTATTTTCCCGACCATGATTTAGGGTATAGTTGATCGTATCGGTACGTTTTGCAAAGGTGGTGAGTAATGTGGTGAATAATGGCATCTATGAGCCCATCCCGTGCATTGCGTGTTCCGAGTACCTTATGGTCATCGGCAAGCGTCGCCTTTATTAAGTACAAGCCTTCAACGTTTGCAGGTAAGCAGTTGCGAAAATCTTCTTGTAGACCGCGTGGTGAAGCAATGTGGGTGGCCATGTAGGCAGAGGAGGCGGTTTCAAGTTGATAGACGCTGAGTAACTGTGATGTAATCTCTTCTCCGATTGTGATGTTTCTCTCCTTCTCCTCTTCCAACATGGCAGAGAGTGTCGGTTTGTCTGTCTGACCCTCTAAGCCATTCTCTAACAGCGTCGTCATAATCTTGTAAGCGGAGCGGTAAGTCAGAAAATTTTTATTGGCACCGCCCGCCATAAATGCCGCCGCCGCAAGCAGGTTGGGGGTGAGTGTTAGATGGAGCCAGTCACAGTCAGTATAATACGTATTTTTATTCGCTTTGTTGCTAATGGTGTTGTTAATGGTTTTATTAATGGGGTTGGGGGACATGCCGCGTGCCAAGGTGCATAG
>JAYPBG010000402.1:0-3092 GCA_038124075.1 Gammaproteobacteria bacterium | reverse complement strand
GTGGATTCGGAAGCTACGCCAGTCAGCGTGTTGATGTAGAGCGCGCGCTGCTCTGCCGGTACGCCTTTAAAGCGCTCGGCATGGCTGATCTTTACCTTTTCGCCTGCTGCGCTATTGGAAAGGCGATTGGGAAAACTGAGTCGATAGAGCCGCTCGGCGTTGGGACCATGAATAATGGAGAGCCCATTCAATGATTGTGATTGGTAAGGCTTCAACCACTCAAAATCCGTGCTAAATTGATCAGCATCATAAAGCTTAGGCGCGCCCAATTTTAACCCTCTGTGATGATCACCATAAGCATATTGGAGTAGGTGGTAAGTACCGCTGATTGAGAACATTAAAATAGGCAGGCTAATAAGATAACCTAAGCTGCGATGAATGTTTCTGTTTGATGTCATGTTTCTCTTCTTGAGTAAGAGTAACAGAGCGATACCGGTTGAAGACAGCAGGATCAAAAGAAGCAGCAGTATCAACATAAGTACGACGCGACCATGCTCAAATTCTTCAAGCCAGTGCCAGGTGTGCAGTGTTCGAAACAGTGACTGCATCAAGGTTTTACGATGGTCAGTGATCTGCGCTAATGCATTCAGTTCGGTGTAGATAAAGAGCGTCAGTGCATCTTCTCGATCGAACGTAATGCGGTAGACCGGTAGGAGGCGATTGACCCAGGGGTAAGCGTCATCAAACTCGGTTTGAAAGGTGATGTTACGAATGGCCGCCTGTTCACCGCCGTCTGAAGTAGCGTCCAATCCTGAGTAGTAGCGCGCTAACCAAACGGCGTGTGCCTGATCATGGTTAACCAGTTCATGACCTGTCTCAAAACTGAAGTAACGCCGTGGCAGATCATTGGCTTCGGTGATCTGCAAAAGAGGGCCCTCTTTTGAAGGGACCACTTTTACCATAATGGCATCGTTTATATCGTGATGCTTCATGATGAAGGGTATGCGTTTCACCTGATTAGCATCAAGTTTCGTTTGTGGCGGGAAGAACGAGGCCGCTTTCGGCCCCGTCCAGCTCATGATGGGGTGTAACAGCCCTGAAAATGCAAACAGCAATAGGGCTATTCCGCCTACCTGGCATGTCATTCGGTGCCAATTCAAGCTGGTGCGGATCGATGCACGTTTCGAGGTGCTTGTGATATCCTCTTTTATCATGGTCATATTGATTGCTCCTATGTCGTCTAAAGCGTTGCCTTAAAGCCAATATAAAGCGTGCGAGGCAAACCGGGCCGATAATCGATATCATCTCGGCCTACCTGATTGCTGGTGTAGGTCGAGTATTGCTTGTCTGTGGCATTCATTAGACGACCGTAGAGCGACACTGACCGAGTCAGTGTGTGATGGATTCGAAGATTGAGAAGTTCGTGGCCTGAGTATGATTGGGTATTGGTCTCATCCGTGAAGTAGTCACCGACATGTTCCCACTCAAGTTCAATTCGACTGCTATCTTTTTGAGTCCGATTTAAAAATGTTGGGCGATATTGCAAGGAGAGGTTGCCGAGCTGTTCGGGTGCTTTACCCACTTTATTGCCATTATAATTTATTTCAGTGGCTGGGAATCCGAAAATGGCTGTATAGTCTCGATACTCTTGGTCGGTAAAACTCCATGCGGTATGTAAGGTCCACTCTTGTGTTAGATCGGCGTTGAGTGCCAACTCTATACCACGGTGGACGGCTTTGCCCGCATTTGTCACTTTGCGATCATTGGATGCGTTGTCAATAAACGTGACGATATCATCTTTGATGTTCATATGATAAATCGTAGTATCATAGCTCAACCGTCCATGCTGACCGCGAAGGCCCAACTCTAGACTCTGTGTTAATATTGGCTTTAATTCGGTGGTATTCTCTGTGGAGCCGGAGCGAAACAGCTGCCCTATAGAAGGCGTGCGGAATGAGTGGCGGTAGTTTGAGTAGAGGTGATGATGGTTGTTGATTTGGTATATTACACCTATTTTTGGGCTGACATTATCGTAGGAGAGTGTTTGAGAGTCAGGGCGAAGATGGGTGAATCGATCCACTGCAAACTGTTGCTCGGTCACAGAGGGGTCAAGCTTATCAGTGTACTTGATACGGAAATAGTCATAGCGTAAGCCAGCCGATATACGAAACGCTTCAGACAGTTGCCATTCGGTGTGAAGATACGGTGAGAGTGATAGCTGATCGGCTTCAAAGTGATAGTTGATGCGTCCGGTCGGTGTGGTATCGACAAAAATAGCGCCATTGCGTGTTGTGCTTAAGCGGATCTCTTTATAGTCGGAGGGGGTAAAGTCGATATCCAGCCCTGTGATGAGCTGAGCATTGCGTTGAGGCATCTTTTGCCGATATTTTGCCAATAGGCCAAATGATTGGAATTGGTAGTCCCGATCATTGGGATCGTAGTTGAGCATCCAGCTGGGCATCAGTGTCATATGATTGTCGCGAAAAAAGGGCGTGACGGTTAAGAGGGTCTCTTGGTTGGGTTCATATTTAAATTCTGATGAGAGTCGTAATGCGTCCACTTCACGTCGGCCTACGTCGTTGTGATAGAGGTTTTTTTCAGGGTTGTTTTCAAAGTCGTCCGCTTTGAGTCCCGAAGCGCCGCTTTGATCTACATGCGTGTAGGAAAGAAGCGTATTAAAACGTGTTTGATCACTGAGTTGTCCATCTAAGCGCATGGTGGTTGCATAGCGGCTGTATTCAGATTCATCTCGAAACCCTTCATTTTCTGTGATGTTCAGATCAACACGCATGCCAAAGTCGTTATTGATTGGGGCGCCGCCGCTTGTTAGGAGGCGTTTCCAACCGTGATCGCCAAACTCAGGATTGATAGAAAACTCTCTCCATTCAGGGCTGGCGTGCGTGATGCTGTTGATGATGCCCCCGATTGAGTCGCTGCCATAGAGTGCTGAACCGGGCCCTTTAATGATCTCCACGCGCTCAGCATGCGGCATATTGATTTCATAGAGTGCGTTGTGATTAAACAGTCCCGCGGGCCGGGTCGGTACGCCGTTCTCTAAAAAAAGGTAAACGCCTTTGGTTGTAATCGGCTGACGTATTGAGGTCATATGCCCTTCGCCGCCGAGGTTGTTGACATGCACACCCGCACTTCTG
>JAYPBG010000401.1:0-3099 GCA_038124075.1 Gammaproteobacteria bacterium | reverse complement strand
TCTTTACATAGTTCTTAGCATAGTTGGTTGTATATGTTCCTGAGTATACACTTTCAAATAAACCACTAAATGTCTTTATATAATTCTTTTGATAGTTGGTAGTATATGTTCCACTAAAAATCTGGTCATAGTTTCCAGAATAAAGTTTGGTGTATTGTTTAGTGTAAGCTCTGTTCCACTGACCAACATAAGTTTTAGTCCACTGGCTAGTATAGGCTCCAGTATATGATTTAGTCCATTGACTTAAATATATTCCTGTGTATTGATTCTGCCAAACTTTGGCATACACGCCAGTGTATTGTTTTAACCACTGCTTTAGATAGATCCCAGAATATGCTTTTTGATATTGCTTGACCCATGATCCAGTATACTGTTGAACGTAGTTCTTTAAGAAGTTTCTTTCGTAGTTCTTATTCCAGTTACTAATATATGTTTTGATAAACACCAACATATGTTTTTACATATGCTTTATCAAATGATCCTTCATACTGTTTAGCATAATCTTTAGACCATTGACTAATATAAGACCCTACGTAAGTCTTGACGTAATTGCCGGTGTATAAGCGATTGTAATTGGTTGTATAGTCCTTTGCATAGTTGGTGCTGTATGTTCCCTCAAAGTTACCATGCAAGAAGTAACCAGTGTATTGTTCTGTGGTTCTAACAAACGTACCTTCGAACTGTCTTGAATATTGACCAGTGTACGTTTTTGTATATTGGCCAAGATAAGTCTTTATATAATTCTTAGAATACTGACCGTTGTATGTTCTTGTACCTTCGTATTGTTTTGTATACGCTTTTACATAATTAATACCGGCATACGCTTTGTTATAGTATCCTGTGTATTGACCAGTGTACGTTCTTGTACCAGCAAATTGTCTCGAGAATTGACCTACATATGTCTTAACCCAGTTACCAATAAAAGCCTTAACGTATTGATCAGCATACTGAGATGCATATGTTCTAGATCCACCATATGTGCCTTCGTAAGCACCTGAGTATGATTTAATATACTGCTTGGTATATACGCCTTCAAACTGTCCTGCAAACACTCCCTCAAATTGTCTTACGCCAGTATAGTAACCAGTAAACAATCCTTCATATGTACCAGGATAAGTTTTTACATAGTTTCCTGTATACTGTTTGTCGTATCCACCTTCGTACTGTTTAGAGTATTGACCTAAGAAGGATCCAAGATATTGTTTGTCATAATAACCAGTATACGTGCCTTCATATTGTTTTGTAAATGTTCCTTCAAAGGTTCCAGTATATTGGCCAACATACGATTTAGTGTAAGCACCAGTAAACTGTCTTGAATAAGTTTTATTGTAAACTCCTTCAAATGCCCCAGTGTATTGTTTATTAAATGCACCTTCAAATTGTCTTGAGTATTGGCCTGCATACTGCGCTAGATAAACTTTTGTATATTGACCGGCATATTGTTTTGTAAATATACCTTCATACAATCCAACATAAGTCTTTGTAAATTGTTTTGTAAAAGACCCTTCATATTGTTTTGTATATTGCCCAGTATATGACTTGATGTAATTACCAAGATAAGTTTTATTATAAACGCCTTCAAAGGTTCCTTCGTATTGACCTAAGAATGTTCCTGTGTATTGGCCAACATATGATTTAGTATACTGTCCTGTATATTGACCAACGTATGTTTTTGTATACTGACCAAGAAAGTTTCCAAGATACTGTTTATCAAACGCACCCTCAAATGTTCCTTCATACTGACCAAGATATTGTTTTAGGAATGTTCCTTCGTATTGACCTTGATACTGTTTTACATAGACACCAGTATATTCTTTAGTGTATTGTCCTACATATGTCTTGATGTAGTTGCCAATATATAATTTTTCATACACACCAACATATACGCCAGTGTATGTTTTGTTAAATACGCCTTCAAAAGTTCCTTCGTATTGCTTTACAAAGGCTCCTTCAAAAGCATTGCCATATTGACCAATGTAAGTTTTTGTATATGCACCAGCAAATATTCTTGAGTATGTGTCTTGGAAGTAACCAGTAAATGTTCCTTCATACTGCTTATCAAATGCACCTTCAAACTGTCTTGAATATTGGCCAGCATACTGTTTAAGGAATGTACCTTCATACTGACCTTGATATTGTTTCACATAGACACCAGTGTATGTTCCTGCATATGCTTTTTCATATTGAGCAGTGAAAGTACCCTCGTACTGCTTTGTGTAGTTTCCTGTAAAGGTTCCTTCGTATGCGCCGTGGTAGTGTTTTGTAAACTGCCTGGAGTACTGACCAATATAAGACTTGGTGTAATTTTTATCAAACGCACCTTCGTATTGTTTCTCATATGCCTTTTGGTATACGCCAACGTATACTCCTGTATATGTTTTATTGAAGACGCCAATATAAGTTGCACCATAAGATGAATCTGTGACGTTATATCTAGTATCTGTTATTGTTCCTCTTTCTTCCCAAGTTTCTCCAGGCTGTGCTGGGTTGGTTGCAGAAAGTTTATATTGACCTATTCCTTCACTTCCAATTCTATTTCTTAATCTTGCAGCAAGAGTTTTGATGTCAGTATCAGACATTTCTCTAATACTACTTGTGTTATAAATTTTTGCTGGTCTAGTTGCGCTTGGTGCAGATACCCCTGTTGTTTTTCTAAACAAATAGTATACTGTTGAACCAGAAGTATTGGTAGAGAACTGGGAATCTGTAATTGTTGATCCCGTTGTGGTGTAAAGGCTTGAGTCAGGATTAGTTGCACTTAGTACATAAGATCCCAGTCCATTAGCTACCAAATTGGAAATTGCACGGTCGATTAATACTGTGCTTAAGTTGTTACTGTGTTCTGCAGCATAACCACTATCATTTAAGAATAGTGGATATACCATTGATGTTTCTGATGCTGACTCTAAGTTCATCCTTAGAGTGTATGTTGTTGTGGATGTGTTGTAAGGTCCTGGGTGATCACCAATAGCAGATGCATCGGTATATTTGGTATCATCAAACGTACCCATTGCAGTACCCGTACTGCCTACGCTTACTGTACCTTCACCTGTTGTGCTTGTTGAAAACTCGGTAAGAATCTGATGGACAGCATAGTCC
>JAYPBG010000400.1:0-3101 GCA_038124075.1 Gammaproteobacteria bacterium | reverse complement strand
CTTATAGATCACCCATACTATTGGCACCTATCAAGATTCTCAAATGCTCATTATGCCGAAGGCCAACTTTTTATTTTGACGGGAGAGGATATTCTTTTATTACGTGAGTCAGAGAAGAAGCTGGTGAGCTTGTTTTCAAGTATTCCTCTTGGTATTTTTACCGTAAATGAGCGTGGAAAAATAGAGGAAACCTATTCAAATTATTTGGGTTATCTGTTAGGTGAGTCTGAATATAAAGAAAAAACGTTTACAGAGGTCTTGTTTGGGCCTATAGAGTCGAGTCTGACGCGTTGCGAAAGAAAAGGGATTGAGAATATTACTAAGTGCCTGAATAGAGAGGAGCGGTATTTTTCAGAGCTAGTGGATACGTTTCCGACATTGGTTTACTATCATGATAAAAATAAAAAAGAATCTGGAAAATACTTGCAGATATCTTATAAACCGCTCTGTTATGATGGCGTGGTGAAAAAAATGCTTGTTATTTTAGAGGATCGCACCACCATCGTCTGTGCGGAAAAAGAGCGTAACCGGGTTTCGTTGCTTGAGCAGCAGAGTCGTGCGCTCTATGAGAGCGCGATACGAGATCCTTTGACGGGGCTGTATACGCGCTTGGGCATGGAGGAGCATGTCAATAGAATGGTGGGAGGCCACAATGGAGGTGATTTTGAGCATATCTCTCTGCTGCTGTTTGATTTGGACCATTTTAAAGAGGTGAATGATAACTATGGGCATGATGTCGGTGATAAAGTTCTTAAAAAAGTTGGCTCATCTATATTGGATATGATTCGTCAAACGGATGTTGCTATAAGGTTTGGTGGTGAGGAGATTATGGTCTTTATTGCAAACAGTATTGAAAATGGCTACAGTTTGGCTGAACGGATTCGAAAGAAGATCGAAAGCACGGTTTTTCAATCTGACAACATGGATTTTTCAGTGACGCTCAGCGGGGGCGTAGTAGGGCATGAAGTAAATGAGGATCTTGCGGACTTGATTAGGCGCGCTGATAAACTTTTATATCAAGCCAAAGAGAGGGGAAGAAACTGTATATGTACCGATATTTCTGAGGCAGATGGTTGAAGAGAGATGCTAATTGATGGCTAAAATACTGGTAGTAGATGATTCTCAAATTATTAGAACTCAGCTTAAGAGTGATTTAACCGAGGTGGGGCATGAGATTGTCGAGGCCGATAATGGCGTCAATGGTCTTAGAGCTCTGAGTACGCACAGTGATATTGATATCGTTATCTGTGATGTTAATATGCCGGAGATGGATGGTCTGTCCATGTGTGCTGAAATTCATCAGGACAGTGCCGTGAATCATATCCCCCTTATAATGTTAACCACGCAATGCAGTCCAGAGATGAAGCAAAGAGGAAAAGATAACGGTGTAGTGGCATGGATTATTAAGCCCTATAAGCCAAAAGGTCTTATTGATGGCATATCAAGGTTGTTAGCGCGCTCTCAGAAATAAAAGTGAGTAAGCGAGCGCTTCTCTGTCCACTCTCTTGGCCCATTCCTAGGGCCCATTCCATTCCTGTGGTCCACTAAGCACTTTTCAAATACCCTGCATTCGGAAGGGTAATAAGCAGCTCAAAAGGCACCGCTTCTGCGCCTTTATCGGTACCACTTAAGTTAATCGTGACATGGCCGCCTTGCTCTTCGATGAACTTCTTGACGGCATCCATGCCGACCCCCCGTCCCGAGATCTGAGTGACCTCTTCTGCTGTAGAGACGCCCGGGGCAAACAGCAGGTGAGCGATCATCTCCGTCGTGAGACTCTCCTCTTCTGCTATTTTGCCCTCTTGAAGGGCTTTCTCTTTTAATTTAGAGAGTTTTAGGCCTTGGCCATCATCGTATATACGCATCTCGAGCTGGTTGCCTGTGATGCTGGCGTCAACGGTGATGTTGCCTTCAGGTAGTTTTCCATTAACGGCTCTCACCTCGGGTTGTTCAATGCCGTGATCAAGGGCGTTTCTGAAGCTGTGCATGCATACATTATTCAGAAGTTCCCTCATACCCTGTTTGATTAAAATGTCGTGAGCGTTAATGGTGATGTTGGGAGCAGGTTTGCCAAGCTCACCGGCAAGAGAGCAGGTGGATCGACAGACATCATCCAAGGCTTCTTCCAGAGTAATGGTATCTAGGGTCTGCAGTAACGCCTTAACTTTAAGGATATCACCGCTGATCTGATCGTTTAATTCATTATGGGTAAGCGCGGTTAAACGCTCTTCCAATAGGGAAAGGGTTTCAGCGTCGACAATGACCTGCCCCTCTTTAAGAGCCGTCGTATGACCTTGTCCACGTTTAAGAACATTTCGATCAACGTGATGGTATCGTGCAATACCCTTTCGGACGTTGTCCAGCTCTAATAACAGTTGCCTCTTATCCCACTTAAGTGAAAGGTCTTTTCGTAATGTATCATAGATGCTTTATGAGATGTGGACATCATATGTTATTTGTCTGACTCCGTACGTTCTGGCATTGCCTTTTATGGTGTGCATATTGCGAAACAGCTCCGAAAGAGTGGATTCTGAAGATGTTTCATTTTTTTGAATGAGGGTGCGATTCTTATCAATAAAGTCAAAGGAGCCATTAATAAAGCGAGTGAACTTGTTGGTATCAATGGCAAGAATCTGGCTGATGATTTCCAGTTCCTGCTTCTGTTCAGCCGCTTCCCCTTCTAAGGCTTTCAGTTGAGTTACGTCTCGTACGGTTACCATAATCTTGTCAATACAGTCGTCAGATATAATATGGTCCCAATCGAGCTCAAGAATTTTGCTCCTGCTACCGCTGAAGAGTACTTCGATCTCAGTGGCCAGCAAGTGTTGGTTAAATTCGAACATAATGGCATCGCTACCAATTAGGCTCATGACCGATGTACGTATCTGGTTGAGGTTGTCTTCACCCAGTGTTGAGTGCCGGAACAGCAGTTCAAAGGCATTGATGCCTGCAATTTTAGGAGTTTCGAATATGGTTTCTAAGAAGCGTGCGTATTCATGGTGTACGGTACCATCGTTCATGATGGTGAAGAGTCCCTGATGCATATTGCCCATCATGTTGGTGATGTCGTTTGTTTTTTCTTGCAGTGCAGCCGTACGCTG
>JAYPBG010000399.1:375-3148 GCA_038124075.1 Gammaproteobacteria bacterium | reverse complement strand
TGAGAGGTGAGTAATGCTACAGTAAATTAATCTTAAAATATCAGAATGTTTGCACGTCGTGTAAACAGAATAATATTTAGCAAATTATGAGCCAAAAGTATTGTTTATTTTTGTGACGTATGCCACATTCACATAACATAACTATTAATACATACGCATTTGTATGTACGTAACTTGACCGGTCAAGATGACCTAACAAGCTGATTGGCCAGTCATTAGCTATTAAGAGCGATTCTGCATGAAAAATTAACATCAACACAAGAAAATTAAAAATCAATCAAAGTAGATAAAAGTTTGGATAAATAAGCTTTGTAGATTGCATTAAGGCCAATATTCTACTAAGGATGTTATGAGCTTTGGTAAAAGCACTGACATTCGTGCATACATACTCTCTTCACTTTGTTGTTAGACTCATTTGCTGACGGGCTTTCTGTATCTCAGAGCAGTCGCTCATGAAGAATGCACTGTGTTGAGTGCAAGGTAGATGGCGTACTGGCATTGTAGGTATCCCTGATGTAAAGTTAGAGATGCCGAGACATGGAGATTTATATGAAGCATTCAGAGCAACCAGCAAAAATTGCAGAAAACAGCATTGTTCACCCAAATGTCGTTTTGGGAGAGGGCGTTGTTATCGAGGATTTTTGTATTATCGGCTACCCTCCAAAAGGGTATGAGTCTGGTGAATTAGAAATGGTGATCGAAGCGGGCACCCACATCAGAAGCCATTGTGTGCTCTATGCGGGTACACGCATAGGCAAGAACTGTCATATCAGTCATGGGGCCTATATCCGAGAGATGTGCAATATTGGCGATCGAACGTCTATAGGAATAAACACCATTATTGAGCATCACTGCCGCATTGGAAGTGATGTACGCATGCAAGCTCAATCAGGTATAAGTGAATACACTATTGTTGAAGATCAGGCGTGGATTGGACCGAGGGTGCTGACAGCCAATGTTTATCATCCGACGTGTGAGCGCGCTAAAGAGTGCTTAAGCGGGCCAGTGATACGAAAAGGGGCCATTATTGGTGGAAATGCGAGCATTGTGCCTGATATTGAAGTAGGTGAAGGTGCGTTCGTGGGACTGGGTGCGGTGGTCACAAAGTCAGTGCCTGATAAGTCAATTGCTGCAGGAAACCCAGCTAAGGTGGTGGGTAAAACCGATTATATGCCTTGCCGTTATGATATGATTGAGGGCGATAGTCCATACGCTGAAAAAAACGGATCGATAGAGCAAACAGGTGAACCCATTAAGAGTGAAAAAAAAGAGAAAGATGCTATGATTCATGTGTCCTTTAATGATCTCGCAGCCCACCAGTTACCGCTTAAGCAAGATATTAAGTTAGCGATGGACCGAGTGATTCTAAATACGCGCTATATTAACGGAAAAGAGGTCAAAGCGTTTGAGAGCCAATTTTCAGAATATTGTGGTGTTGCGCACACGATTGGTGCCTCAAGTGGAACTGATGCCCTTATTTTGGCCCTGAGATCTCTAAATATTGGTGAAGGCGACGAAGTGATTACCACTTCTCATACCTTTATTGCAACGGCTGAGGCCATTCTTGCCGTAAATGCTACGCCTGTTTTTGTTGATATTAATGATACGACCTATCATATTGACCCAGAAAAGATAGAAGAGAAAGTCAGTTATAAAACAAAAGCGATCATCGTCGTACATATTCATGGCCAACCGGCAGATATGGAGTCTATTGCAGACATTGCTAATCGGCACGGTTTAAAAGTTATTGAAGATGCAGCTCAGGCACATGGTGCGTATTTTGCTGATAAGCGGGTAGGACAGTGGGGCGATCTTGCTTGCTTCTCATTCTTCCCAGGCAAAAACTTGGGTGCATTTGGAGATGCAGGAGGCGTAGTCACCAACAGCCCTGAACTGGCAGAGCTCTGCTGTCAGTTACGCGACCACGGTCGTGTCGATAAGTACCGTTCTACATTGATTGGAGTAAATGCCAGATTAGATACGTTGCAGGCAGCGATATTGAGTGTAAAACTCAAGCATTTAGATGCGTGGAACGATAAAAGGTGTGAATGGGCAGAATATTACTCACGTCACCTTGAAGAGCTGCCTATCACCTTGCCCCAACGACAGGAAAGGGCAACGCATGTATACCATCATTATGTTATCGCAACGGATCAACGGGATACGTTGCAAGCCTACTTAAAAGAGCATAATATTGCATCGGGCATTCACTACCCAGTTCCTGTGCATTTACAACCTGCCATGCACTCTTTTGGGTACGGAGAAGGCAGTATTCCTGTAACAGAAAGCATCGTGAAAAAGATTCTTTCACTTCCGCTTTTCCCTGAGCTCAAACAGAGCCAGGCGGACCATGTTATAGAGACCATCAAGCGTTTTTTTAAGGCTAAATAGGGTCTTCTTAAGACCCTTTTGGTGTGCTTAATCAGTTTAAAAGAGTATCTAACCCAGTATGCTCTGTAATCAGTAGGCAAGACGGGTTAATCTTATAGGTAGAGCAGAGTAGCATGCAGCATAACATTGTAGAACACAGCGCTCGTGAAGAGGCAGCCATTCCAGAGCTCACTATCGTGGCTGCTGGGTATAATGAAGGCTTGAATGTCGAGCGCTTTTTTGATGAAGTCATTCAAGGACTGTCTCAAACCGGAAAAACTGCTGAGATTCTCTTTATAGATGATGGCAGTACGGACCAGACCGCAGCATTAGTCACCCAATGCACGGGTAAGTATCCTCAATACCCAATTCGACTGATCTCTCATGCCAGTAACAAAGGTAT
>JAYPBG010000399.1:0-365 GCA_038124075.1 Gammaproteobacteria bacterium | reverse complement strand
TTACGGCTTCGATTCAAGATGGAATTGAGGCGGCTCATGGCGAGTGGGTTTGCCTATTACCTTCAGATCTGGAAAGCTCCCCTAACGAGGATATTCCAAAGTTGTGTAGAGAGATCGCGGAGGATGTTGATCTAGTATGCGGCTATCGCATAGGGCGGAAAGATGGCAAGGAGTTTGCCTCTCGCGTATATAACCAAATCAATGAGAGACTCTTTGGTCTTCATCTTAGGGATGCGAACTGGATAAAACTGTTCAGGCGTGATCTGGCTGAAGGTTTAGAGCTTAGATCCGATTGGAATCGTTTTCTTTTGCCGATGCTTTGCTATAACAAGCGTGTTTCAATTAAAGATGTCGGTTTAAACTGG
>JAYPBG010000398.1:2229-3170 GCA_038124075.1 Gammaproteobacteria bacterium | reverse complement strand
CCAAGAGGCTTAGAGATGAAATAGTCACTACCGACCGCAAGGCATCGCTCTTTTGACTCTTTGTAGGCGTTGGCTGTGAGCTCAATCACGGGGGTGCGCGGAAGGTTATTTGATTGCTCAAATTTGCGTATGGCTTGGGTTGCATCATAACCGTCCATATTAGGCATTAAGCAATCCATCAAAATAATATCGATGGATGCGTAATTTTCAACATAAAACTCAACCGCCTCAAAACCGTCACACGTGATTTCAATGTCGTGGCCAGCCTCTTTTAGTAGGTCGGAGGCGATGACGGTATTGAGTGGGGTATCATCAGCAAGAAGAATACGTTTGGGGGTGTATTCAGTCGCCTTCGATTCAAGGTCCTTTTTAAGGGGTTGCTCGCTGATGTCGAACATCAGATTGATGGTGAACTCTGAGCCCAGTCCTTGGGTGCTCTCGACATCGATGCTCCCTTGCATGAGATTGACCAACCTCTTGCAGATCGCTAAACCAAGCCCGGTGCCACCAAAGTGGCGGGTTGTTGAGGTGTCTGCTTGGTGAAAGGCTTCAAAGAGGTGCGCTTGCTGTTTTTTAGACATCCCAATACCGGTGTCATGAATTTTGATGGTAACCGGAAGCCTGTTATGATCCATTTCTGATGAGGTTAAGGAGATAATGATCCCCCCCTCTTGTGTAAATTTCAGCGCATTACTGATAAGGTTGTTGATGACTTGCGAGAGCCGTGTTGGGTCACCGAGCAGTGGAGGCAGCGCGCTTTCGCAGGCTTGAAATGTGAGGGTGATGCTCTTTTCATTGGCTTTGGCTGAAAAGATGTTGACGCACTGCTGAATCAATTTTGTAATATCAAATGGGGTCTGTTCCAGCTCCAGTTTATTGGCCTCTATTTTGGAGAGGTCGAGGATATCGTCGATGATGTTCATCAGATCGATGGATGAGGT
>JAYPBG010000398.1:0-2219 GCA_038124075.1 Gammaproteobacteria bacterium | reverse complement strand
GGTCGAGGATATCATCGACAATAACCATCAACGCTTTACCACCCACGTTGACGGTATCGATTAACTCTCTCTGTCGATCATTGAGAGGCGTCTTTTTTAACAGCTGAATCGATCCCAGGACAGCGTTCATAGGTGTCCGAATTTCATGGGTCATGGTGGCTAAGAAATCACTTTTGATTTTACTGGCTCGCTTCAGCTCCTCCAGCACGTTGGTGAGCTCTTGAGTGCGTTGATCCACTTTTTGCTCGAGGGAGCGGCGGTACTCATTCAGTTCGATGTTTCTATTGGCCAGTGTGCTGCAGAAGCGATCAACGCTCTCATCAAGCATGTACAGCTCATTTTTTTCATCGCTGTTTGGTTTGGGCTTTTTTGTTGATGATGATGTTGTTGTTGATGATGTTGATCGGTATTCGGTGGTGTCGAAGTCAAACTGATCAACGTGGTCGCGCAGTTTAATGAGAGGTGTTGAGACAACACGGCTAATGACAAGTACTGAAATAACCCATAAGCATAGGGTTTTTATAATGGCGGTAATGGTGACCATTAGGAAGGTGGTCCATGTCCTTTCAAACAGTGTGACAGAGCTGTAGTAGAGCGTTAAGTGACCAATGGTTTCGAGTTTGGCTGAGTCATTCTGTTTTATGATGGGAAAGTGTGCGCTGTAGAGCTGCGTAAACGGGGTGTGCAGGTTCAACTGTTTATTTTGTGGAATGTTTTGGTTGTTCTTTGATGTATGTTCTGTATTCTCGTGATGCGTCTGTATGGATGCGCGTGTATGCTGAATGGCGCCTTCGCTGTTTTTGGTGTAGCCAACGGCCCAATGAGCACCATGCAGATCGTTAATCTGCGCGCCATAAATCGTGTTAACTCTGTATATTCCAGTCAGTGACGCTGTGATACTCTCCTCTTCGTAGTTCCACAGTGATTCGGTAATGGTGGGTGTGAAAGACTCGGCAACCGCTTTGATTTGTAATTCGAGCCGAGATTGTTCGATCTGGTACTCCGCAACCAACTGAACGGCCGTGAGTATCATGGCAATACCCAAGTAGAGTAAAAGAATCAGGCTGATCAGCTGCTTGGATAGCCTAGGTTGTCGAACCTGTTTCCAGATGGATGAGAATCGCAGTGTTGCAAAATCTGGCATTCTTATTCCTATATTTTTTTCCTATCATTTAGAGCGCCCAAACAGCCAGCAGCTGTGTTGCGCGTTCATCTGTGTTTTTATCGCCCAGTTTGTTTTCCCACAGCTGAAACTCTAAACCGATATAGAGTGATCCGGCTTTATTGAACAGCCCCTTTCCAAGGTCGTAGCGTATTTGAGGTTGCCAAAGCAGCCATGACTCAACGTGTTCATTGAAGCTGTTATCTCGTCCGGAAATATACTCCATATGGCCACTGATGCTGAAGTCATGATCGCCTACCGTTATGGGGTAGTTCCAGGCCCAGTCAATCATATAGCTGTTATCTTGTTTGGAGGCGGCATCCCCTACTGTGTCATCGATATAGGCTGTAACCATTGTTTTGAATAAAGTGAAGCCTGGAAGCTGCCAGTTCAGAGATATACCGGGTAAATATTTTTTTACATTTGAATCGGCACCCATATTAAGTGCCAAAACAATACCGATATCTTTTATACCGTTACCTCCCGTGCTTTGAAGTGCAAAGGTTTTGCCTGTGATGCGACTGAGGCTGAACGTTGAGTACCATTCACCATAGAGGTCTTCGTTGTGAGAGGTGCTGCTGAGATCGACAAAGAAAAAGTTAGTGCCGTATGACCAGCCGCTAGCATGCTGCAGTGTCAGAATGGTGGTATCGATACTTTCGGATGTGAAGGCAGTGTCAAGCGTGCCGCGTTGATAGTGTATTTCTGTACTGCTCCATTGAGCGGCGTGGACAAGGGGGGCTGTGCTGAGAAAGAGACTCAGTACGGTGAGGGATGCTGCTGTGAGCTTCTTGTGGATGGAATATGGAGGAGGGCGTTGATTCACTGTTTGGCCGTACATAATGTCAATATCTCCCGTTGTAGGCATAGTTTGAAAGAGCAGGCTAGACTGTTAAATTAATTATAGTCAGTTAGGGTCGTGGAAAGAAGTGAGAAGAGGACTCTCTGTGAGATGCAGCATGAAAAGTACTGTACAAAGTAATGTGCGAAATCCTGGAAACAGGAAAGAGCGATATCGATGGGCCTTTATGGTTCTGTTGGTCCTGCTGCTTTGGGT
>JAYPBG010000397.1:0-3176 GCA_038124075.1 Gammaproteobacteria bacterium | reverse complement strand
TGGGAAAGAGAAAAAGAGGAAAAAGAGCGGGATAGAGAAGAGGGCAAAAGAGATGATTCAGGGCCTTCAGTGGAGCTGTTTTACGACGATGATGAGACTGAGGAGAATACCCCCACTCCAACGAACAGAACCCCAACTACAACCCCAACGAACAGAACCAAGGTGATTTCAGGCGATATAGACTATAATATTGAGCCTGATGAGATCGATGCTGTTTTATCGAAAGCACAGGTATTGATTGTCGAAGATGAACCCGTTAATCAAAATCTTGCTATGATGCTGCTGGACGAGGTGGGGGCGACCTACGAACTTGCTCATAATGGTCAGCAGTGCTTAGAGTGGTTGGAGAAAGCGAATTTCGATATTATTTTAATGGATCGGCAGATGCCTGTCATGGACGGCATAATGGCCACAAAAGCGTTGAGAACAGAGGCTCAGTGGCAGACGATACCCGTTATTGCTGTAACCGCAAATGCATTAATAGGGGATCGAGAAGAGTGTATCAATGCCGGTATGGATGATTATGTGAGTAAACCAATCGATGCAATGATATTGTATAAAAAAATGGCTTACTGGATAGGGATAAGAGAAACATTGGATGATGATCGCTTAAAGTAATCGATTTGTCATCCAATGTCTGATCTTGGCTGATCTCACTCTTTTTATGAGCGCTTTTTATGAGTGAGTTGAGTCGTTCGCAGCGTGCCGCAGCATGTAAATAAAGGCTGCGATAACCACTAATGTACTCATTGGCCACAATGCTGTGGTTTTACTGTGATGGGTGGCGTAATGGGTGGCCTGGCTCTGTGCTGCATGTGCGGTCTCGAGTGCGGAAATCACCCCTGTACAGTAGTTGGCTTTAGCGATGTGCAGTGCAGTGATCCCATTATGCGTAGAGTGATGGATATCTGCACCGGCCTTAATCAATGCATTAACCACCTCGATATGACCATTTTGTGCAGCGGCCATGAGTGCAGTGGCGCCAATGCGATTGACCTGATTAACCTCTGCACCGGCATCAAGTATTGCGGTCACCACCTCAAGAAGCCCATCTCGTGCGGCTGCCAACAGCGCAGTGATATCTTGGGATGCAGCGCTCTCTACATGATACATGCCTAAGTGATTTTCACTATTGGTATACAGAACATAATGGTATTGATCTCTGCAGTTGATGTGATTTTAAGAGGGGTAGTGGAAAACGGTCGTAAATATCCCGCATCGTTGGGTGAGTGTTCCTGACCTGCATAATCGAGGGAGCGTCGAGAAGGCTTGCTATATGGAGGTGGATCGCGCCTGGAAGGTCTAGAAAGCGGTTGTGCTCTTCTCTGTGTGTTAACGTATTGTTCGTATTGTTTATAGTGGCTGGACGCGCACTGAGATGTCCATTCATTGATCATTTCCTATAAAACTTTAAATCTTAAATCAAGCATGTGTTTTAAATCAAGTATGTCTTGTTTTGCTTCATGATGCTTCATGAGATAACCCGCTTGGCGCTATTATACTCATGCAAGAGAAAAAGAGTAGTCTCTATTATGACTTCTTTACTATTCCCAAAAGCTAAACAGCCCAAAAGGACAACTTTGCGGATCTCCATGTGGTCCGCCCCCATGTGGCCCGCCCCCCTCATCAAGCACCTGTGAGAAATGACGTGATCAATGATGTCGACAATCAACAGAGCACCCATTCAAGCGTAACGGAAGAGGCGGGCATGAGCACACTTAATCGAGCTGTTCAACAGTGGGCGCGTGTATCAGATCGGACATGACGCCAGAGCGTTGGGATCTGTCTACCAGTGAAATGAATCAACTTGCAAATTTTTTGGATCGACTGCGAACAAGAACGGCGGATGCACGATCTTCTCGATTGTCTGTTCATAATCAAAATAGAGTGCTTAATTTTCTTCAGCAGATGCAAGAAGATCGAGATGACTTCCGTTCAATGGCCATGGAGAGAATATCCGAGGCTTTGAGTTCCTGCGATGACCGTGTTGCACTCTTAATGAATGAAATTGATGTTCAGGTAAATATTAGAAAAGCTCAGCAATCGCGCAATCCTGAGCGCGCACTTAAAAGAGTCGCATGTGAGTTGATGGTCCTTCAGGTCGCAAAAGAGCATGCCATTGCCAAGTGTAATGAGTACACCCAAAACGGCGTTCATCATGACCCTATTGAGGTGCACTTAGTGTTTGAAGTGGCTATGGCCAATCGGTTTGATTTGCAGATTGGGGCTCGTGAAATGCTCTTTGGCGCCTCTGTATCAAGAAGGGCGATTAGAGAAGCAGGAGATGCGGCGCAGAGATTGGTGTACAATCAAGCTGAACGCCAAGCTTTCCGGAGTAATTGGAAACCTTGGCAACAATTTGAGCGTAAGCAACAAGCTGAGTCATTATCCTACGCCGAGATACCGCTCAACTACAGTTATAATGCATCTGATGATGATCAATGTATGTTTACACTCGATTCATATCCTGAAATAGAAGACCCTGTGGTTCTAAACGGTCGTCTCTACAGTCATGCAGAATTAATGACATGGTGGATTGAAAATGGCTGCGATCCTCTCAATAGATCCCAGGCGGTCAGCCTGAGCGATATAAAGCGGGTTCCAACGGCGGCAGAACGTGACAACCAGGCCATGCGCCTTAGAGAATCATTGGAGTTTTGGGTTATGCAGGCGAACACTCAACAGTTGCCACAGCGACTTGAAAGGGTCCAGGAGATCCTTGCATAAAGAAAAAGAAAGAACACAGAAAGAGAAGAAAACGTTAGAAGGACACCTTTAAAGATTTTAGTCGCCGTAGAGGGTTGATTCACAAGGGCTTTCTGCCGTAATTATTAGGTATTTTTATGGGTGTCCTTAAACTCCCCGTTACTGAGTAGCGGAATTTCACCGCCAATCTCTAGCCGATTTATCTCGGTGCACTGGATGTCCTCACTACTCTTGCTGTCACGCTCATCACTCCCTCATCACGCTTGCCTTTACATACCTTTACATATCTGGCATGAAATGATCACAAAATATATAGAAGCAATATGATATATTATTATAACTACTCGCCCCTATAAAGCAGAAGGTATCGGGTTGTTTTAGAAACGAGAATTTAGCTCAAGATTATTGTAGAATATCTAGTGCTATATCCGCTAATTAATTAAGTGATGTCCTTTTGATTTTGTTTCTGC
>JAYPBG010000396.1:667-3192 GCA_038124075.1 Gammaproteobacteria bacterium | reverse complement strand
GCTTCGGGGTGGACGGCAATGCGCACGACTCTTAGAAAACGTTTTTTTGCTTGATTGGGTTGACCGCAGTAGAGCGCTAAGGATTGTGGTAAGAGGTGTCCTTTGAGGCGCCGTTTCTGTTGAACAATGGCGTCGATCAGGTCATCGTCGAGTTCGCCCTCCTTTACGGCCCATAATGCAGCGATTACGGATGGTCTGCCTTGATGGGTGGCATTTATGTCATGTATGTAGAAAAGATGGTTATTGGGGGCGTCCAGCAGTTGGCGAAAGTCGCTGGGCGTGGTTCTGTAGTGGGCCAACATTAAGAGTGAATGGATCGATTCTAAAAGCGCTTCGTGATTGTGAAAGGCTTCAGGCCCTAGATAGAGTGGGTGTGTGGGGGAGCTGTTTTTCAGCGCTTGGTGCTCGAGGATTCGTGGTTTGAGCATGAAGGCTCGGTTTAGTAGGTTTTCCAGGGGGTCTTCGGGTGCCCAGCGTATGGGGGTATGAAGTCTGTAAAGGGACCATGTGAGGGGTGAGAGGGATGTGAGTGCTGGTGCATGAGGTTTTGATTCTGTGTCTGAGTGTCGGTGTTGCTGGCATTTTTGCTCCAGTGCTGCAAGAAAACGGATTTGGAAGTTGTTGCCTGTCCCTTCATATCCATCGATGGTTGTTGCAAAGAGGATGCGTTTTTTGGTGTTTATCCAGGTTTTTAGGTAATCATAGGGTAGGGCGGCGGCTTCATCGACAATGAGGGTGTCGTATGCGCTTAAGGCATCGGGTGTCGATAGTTTTGCTGCGGCCAGGTAGGTTAATCGGGTGGGGTCCAAGGTTTCAGGTGTGTCTTGATGCGCCACCAGGTAGTCAAAGATCGGTTTAATCATCGCTTTTTGTGGTGCGGTGACGCCGATGTTGAGTGTTCTGTCGTGTTTGAGCATGGCTTCGATATAGCGTGCCAGGGCAATGGTTTTGCCACGTCCTCGGTCCGCAATGAGTACGCTGAAGGTCTCTTTCGCCTCGATCAGGGCTTTCACCTGTTGATCTTGTTCGTGCAGGTTGATCACTCTTTTTTGCGTTTTGATTGGGTGGTTGGGAGGTTGACTGAGCGGCTCAATGGCTCGCATGACGGAGTCGCTTAAAGTTGTTGCAGCGATGTTGATGAAGAGGAGGGCTGAGTGACATTGGGTGGTGAGCATCTGTCCAAAGCGTTGTAGAAATTGAGGGCGCAGGTTTGAGTGCTCTTTATCGGTGTCTGTAAAGTGGTTGTATTCTGGGTCTTCAAACGTGTTCCACTTCGAAAAAGGGGGGCAGATAAGAATCAGCAGACCGCCACCTCGTAATGTGCCTGCAGCGGCCGTTAATAAGTTGGGGTTGAGCCCTCTGTACATATTAAAAATGATGAGACCTGATTCGCGCCCTAGCAGTGCGTGGAGTGTGGCGCGGTTGACACTCTGAAAATCCACCAACGCTGTTTTAGGTTGTGAGGCGCTGGGGTGACGGTTGAATGTTATGGGCTTGAGGTCATACCGGTTTAGGTGGAGCCAACGCATCAGAAGCCAAGTGGCTTTTAAGCCCTCTTGCTCCATGCCTTCAATCAGCAGTGTCATACGGTGGCCGCTGAGCTTGGCTTGCTCTAGAGCCTCCTGAATGCGTTGTAACGTCACTTCACTCTGTATGCTCTTTTCATGTGCCTCCTCTTCATGTTCTTCTAAGTGCTTCATGCGGCTTGAGTGTACTTACCAAAGTAAAGTGCAGAGGAGAAGAGGCCTATCTGTGCGATCAGTTCAGCGTAGGAGAGCCAGGGGTAGGCGACGGGGCGTGTTAAATTGATGACAGTAAAGCAGAAGTAGAGCATCAATACGAAACAGAACCAGAGAGTCGGGCGGCGCTGTTTTCGAAGTATGCCGGGTAAGAAGGCCGCGGCAGGGGCGATTTGCGCTAAGCAGATTACCCAGTGATACAGTTGCGTAGGGTTATAGAGCTGTATGAAGTTGGCGATAAACAGGCCCAGAAAGAGGAGATAGAATACAAGGGTGAGGCGCCATGTGATGATTGCGTTTTTGGATAAAGCGGTGCTCATGTTACGGGTTCCTGTTTTGGTGCCTGTTCGGGTATCAGTTTGGCAGCAACCTCTGCTAAGCGTTTGCCTAAGGCAAAGCAGAGGTTGGCTTCGTCTTTGCTGAGCGCTTTGTCGCTGTGGGTGCCTGCCCAGTGGCTTGGACCGTAAGGGGTGCCGCCTCCTGTTGTGGTAAAGAGTTCCGATTGGGTAAAGGGGGTACCCAACCAGAGCATGCCATGGTGTAGGAGCGGTAGGGCCATGCTCAGGAGAGTGCTCTCTTGCCCTCCGTGCAATGCTGAGGTGGAGGTAAACAGTGCGGCGGGTTTATTCACGAGTTCCGCACTCATCCAGAGCTCTGAGGTGGTGTCTAAAAAGTATTTGAGGGGGGCTGCCATATTGCCAAACCGTGTCGGGCTCCCCATCGCAAGCCCACTGCAGTGGCGCAAGTCATCCAGACTGGCATAGGGGTGTCCAGACTCGGGTATAG
>JAYPBG010000396.1:0-606 GCA_038124075.1 Gammaproteobacteria bacterium | reverse complement strand
CCCCCCCCCCCGACGGTGCTTCTTGACGCTCCAGATTCGGTGCAATGGGGGCCACGGGAGGAACGGTGCGTATGCGTGCTTCGAGTACCGAGTGGCTGTTGATGCCGCGTGCAATCTTCTCGGCCATCGTTTGGGTGGCGCCGGTGCGACTGTAGTAAAGCACTAATATATAGGGGGGGCAAGGTGTCACGCTAAAATCTCCAATACCTGTTCAGGTGGTCGGCCAATGGCCGCCTGTTGATCTGTGACAACGATGGGGCGTTCGATCAATTTGGGGTGTTCTACCATGGCTTGAATCAGGGCTTCTTCGCTCAGGTGGCTGCTATTTAGATCGAGTTGCGTGTATTCTGCCTCTTTTTTGCGCATCAGGGTTCGGGCATCTATGTTAAGCTTTTCTATGATGTTGGCGAGTTTTTGGGCGCTGGGCGGGTTTTCAAGGTAGAGCACCGTGCTGTATTCAATATCACGGTCATCAAGAAGGGCCTTCGTCTGTCGTGATTTTGAGCATCTTGGGTTGTGGTATAACTTGAAGTTCATTGCTGAAATCTAGATCCTATGCGTGAACCGTTTGATTTAGGTTGAAATAGAGTGACAAGAAGCATAAAG
>JAYPBG010000395.1:0-3203 GCA_038124075.1 Gammaproteobacteria bacterium | reverse complement strand
GCCAATAAGAACCAATAAGAACCAATAAGAACCAATAAGAACCCGTTTTGGGACACGTTATCTCAAAAAAAACAATCGGAGCAGACGATGAAAACAGCACAATCACCCACCCCCCCCACACAGGCATATCTGACTCACAGCTCTAAAAAAGAGGTTTCGTCCAAACCCACGCACGGAGATATCACCATAGATAATCAGTGCCATTGCCTCAATATACGCCCACCCAAACAGCCCACCACACAGCAGCGCCTTCCATCATTTGATACAATGCTCGACGCCATAATTAATTTCAACTGGGCATGCGGCACACATGATATGTTAGATCAGGTGGTAGGTGAAAACTACAGCGCGTGTGAAGCAGGGCGCCACACAAACATAATGGAAACGCTCCAAAGCCGCATGAGCCAGCTGAGCAAAGTGATGGTCGGATGGAGTAATGACAGCATAACGCCAGAGGCCATGAGAAGAGATGATATCGAGGTTTTTGACCCAACCCCCGATCCATCGGATGATTACATAACCGAGACCACTCAGATGGTTGTTAAAAATAAAGCCGATGTCGCGCTCGAAATCATTGACACCATCAAAGGCGACATCGACGTTGACCTATCAGAGCTTATGACCCTATCCAAAGCACTCAACGGAGCAAACTATTCCGCCTCTGATCCAATCGAAAAACGGTTGCAAACCGTAGACACCATGATCGACTTAATATCCAAAGTGAAGAGAGCTGCAAAAAAAATATTTAGACAGCTTAATCCAAATCTAAAGGGTCAGCCCAAGACCTATGGATTTTATGATGACACCCGCCCGAACGAAGGCGACATAAATCAAGCCATGAATGTACTGTTTCATGCACGACGAATACTGCTCAACGAAAAGATGGCACACTCTATCAATACGCTAACAGGACACACCACCCCCCCATTAACTATCCGAGAAGGCATCCAACGGCAAAGCTACTACTACCTAAGCAGAAACGATGCCGCGACCCTCCTAAATACTGTGAGCAGACGTGACATACACAATAGCAACCTCAGCAGCGACAAAAAACGCCTACTGTTCTCCTTACGACACCACTTTACTTTGGAAATCAAACGAGAAGACTTCAAACAAGTGGCTGATAAAAAAATCTGTATTATACCGTGCGAGCGAGACGCCGTTATCGAGCTTGTGACAAAAATGGCTGACCACCTTGAGCACTGAGCACTGCCCCCTGAACATGACCCTCTTAGCTTATAGGTTGACCACACCACAAAGAGTCGCTGAGTGAGCACAAACAAGTTGATTTCTCAACCGACTGCTTGATAAACTGAGCATTAGATCAACCAGCCTATCCATGAATAAGGTGCATGAATAAAGTGCATGAATAAAGTGCATGAATAAAGTGCATAAGTGGGATCCATGGCTCGGATACACAGGTCAGAAAGATGGGCGATCATGACGACTTCATTCGTTCACAATCGGGGTGGGATACATTATGAACACTCTAAAAGCGTTATGCTTAAGCTGTGTTCTCTTTACTGTTTCGACGGATGCATCTGCCTATGCGTTTAGTGATCTTTTTGAGATGACCGTTGAGGAGCTTCTGAATGTAAATGTCACGGTTGCCTCTCTATCACCCGAACGCATCATTGAGACACCCGCTGTTGTTTCAAGGTATGATGTCGAGGATATGTCAGGGCTGGGTTTGCGCACCCTGAAGGATATCCTCTCTTTTTTTCCGGGTTTTGTTTTACAAGATACCGACAGCGGCGCTACCACAATCATGATCCGTGGTTTAGTAGAGGGCTGGAATCAAAAGGTACTCTTTCTACTGGACGATATACCCTATTGGATGCCCTCCCACTCCGATATTCCTCTTCTGGGCATGCCGATTGAATCGATCAGTCATATCGAAGTCATTCGTGGGCCTGGAGCGGTGATGTATGGATCAAATGCCACAGCGGGCGTCATTAGAGTGGTCACTAAAAAAGCTCACGATCTCCAGGCAGATGGCAGCACCTTATCTTTTTCTGCCGGATCAAACCGTCGCGCCAATGGGGGCGGACATATCCAACATAACCTGTCCGATACAACCTCAGTGTCACTCGCTTTTGAGATCCAGAGTGAAGAGGGCTATGAGGGCGAATACAGAAATGTGAGCCAACCCGCTTTTTTTCCTGATGGCATCAACGATGACGGCAGCGCCATTAAATCGCAAGAGATGAAATCAGTGCTTGCCAAATACCACCATGGGAACTTTAACCTGGTGGGGCATGCGTTTGAATCGCGCTCTAACAAAGCGGATGAACCCTCGATTTTGTCGATTAATAATGATTTAATCTATACCGGTTACCTGTTTCACGCTGACAATAGCTGGCATCTACGCAATACTGAGCTGACCCTATATTCTGATTACAATCGATTTTATTTAGAAGGTGAATTGAACAGTGGGCTCGGCGTAGGGATCAGCGGTGGGGCTCGATTTGCCGATCATGGCGATGATAATTATCGTTGGCGCAGCGGCATTTCACTGCTGCATCAGCTCTCTGACACGGTTGAATTTTTTGGTGGTTTTGAGTTCGAACGCCGAAAGATTGAAGATTATCTCTTTTATAACCCAGCGACCGATGCAGTGATCAGCACACTGATTCCTTCTCAACATACACTCGAACGTTCACTTTATGGTCAAGTCGATTACCGATCTGAAAAGTGGCGTTTTCTGCTCGGAGGGCGATACATTAACAGCAGCCAAAGCGGTGAAAAGCTGACGCCGAGGCTCTCATCGGTCTACACCTTAGATCAGCATCAATCCATAAAACTGCTCTATTCCGTCGGTTTCAACGCCCCCAACTTTACCCAAACCCATATCAGTGCACCCAACATTTTGGTGGGCAATCCCGATTTATCTGCTGAGACCGTCTCAACCCTTGATCTTGCGTACTCTTTTGAGGAAGGCAATAGGCTTTTTGTTTTCAACCTTTTCTATCTTAAGGCCGAAGATTTCATTCGAAGAAGGCTTCAAGAGGGTGTCACTCATTTCTTTAATTCGAAAAGCTTTGAGCGTTATGGGTTTGAATTTGACTTTCAAAAGGCAACATCGGATTATCGCTTTTTCTCTAATTTCAGCTACACACACCAAGGTGATCAGCCTCAAGAAAATGATATGGGTGCGGCTCTTTTCTAACGACGCATAAATCTTTAAGAAACAGCAGTTTACA
>JAYPBG010000394.1:0-3238 GCA_038124075.1 Gammaproteobacteria bacterium | reverse complement strand
ATATGGTCATGATCAAGCCCGGCATGCCCTATTTAGACATTGTGAGACGCGTCAAAGAGCAGTTCGCCGCCCCTACATTCGTTTACCAAGTAAGCGGAGAGTATGCCATGCTAAATGCCGCCTTTCAGAAGAGCTGGCTGAATAAAGAGGCTACAATTATAGAGTCCCTAACGTCCATAAAACGCGCGGGTGCCGATGGCATATTAACGTACTTCGCCCCCGTCGCCGCAGCGCTGCTAAAAAACAGTTAAGTAGATGATATGTATGATGGTCTCCCTATCGACAGCCCTGAACTTTTCCTCAATAGGGAGATCAGCCACCTTCGCTTTCACCTTCGCGTCCTGGAGCAGTCTAAAAATGAGTCGCTCCCCTTACTCGAGCGACTGAAATTTCTTTTAATTTTCAGCAACAATCTGGATGAATTTTTCGAAATACGTGTGGCCGGGCTAAAGCAGAAGGTACAGTACCAACATCAAATCATCAGTCAAGACGGCCTAACACCCCAAGCTGTATTGAAACGCGTTCATGATATCTGCCATCAAGCGGTCGATGAACAGTATCATATTCTAAACGAGCATTTAATACCTGAGCTGGCAAAAGCCAATATCCGCCTTCTACCTCGCTCTGATTGGAGCCCAGAGCAAGAGGCTTGGTCACGAGACTATTTTAAAAAACAGATACTGCCTGTTATGACACCGATCGCTCTGGATCCCTCACACCCTTTTCCCAAAATTGCCAATAAAAGCCTCAACTTTATTGTAACCCTCTCCGGGAAAGACGCCTTTGGCCGGCAGAGCGGCCTTGCCATCGTACCTGCACCCAGGCCTCTACCCAGAATCATTCAATTACCAGAAGAGATCTCTGCGCCGGGGGTAAACTATATTTTTCTCTCCTCCATCATACACAATAATGCCGCAGAACTTTTCCCTGGCATGACCGTCCAGGGCTGCTATCAATTTCGCCTCACACGAAACTCTGATTTAAACCTATCTGAAGAGCTGACCGAAGACCTGGCGATCACTCTGCGAGGCGAACTCCTCTCTCGACGCTACGGCGATGAAGTGCGCATTGAAGTCGCTGACAGCTGCCCTGAAAACGTCGCACAGTTTCTACTGAACCAGTTTGGCTTAAAGCAGCCCGAGCTCTACCGTGTCAACGGCATTGTCAATCTGGCCCGTATTATGTCTGTTACAGAGCTCGACATTCCTGAGCTACGCTACCCTGCGTTCAATCCAAACATTCCAAAACGCCTGCGTCTAACCGAAAGCATGTTTGATATCATTCAAAAAAAAGATGTTCTACTGCATCACCCTTACGAATCATTTCGTCCCGTCATAGACTTTCTAAGACAAGCGTCACAAGACCCTAACGTGCTTGACATTAAACAAACGCTCTATCGCACTGGCAAAAACTCTGAAATCATGGATCTTCTGGTTGAGGCCGCAAGAAGCGGAAAAGAGGTGACCGCGGTTGTCGAGCTGCGCGCCCGCTTCGATGAAGAGAGCAATCTCGCCGTCGCCTCTCGGCTTCAAGACGCCGGTGCGATCGTTGCTTACGGTGTTGTGGGCTATAAAACCCATGCAAAAATGCTGCTGGTTGTACGCCGAGAAGAGGGGCAACTGCGACGCTACGTACACCTTGGTACCGGCAACTACCACGCAAACAATGCCAAAATTTATACCGATTTCAGTTTATTCACCTGTCATGAAGAGATATGCGAAGACGCTCATAAGGTTTTCCAGCAACTCACGGGCATGGGGCGAACTGCAAAATTGAAGCAACTGCTCTGCTCGCCGTTTACACTGCACAACCGCATGCTGATGCTGCTCGAAAAAGAGCGACAGAATGCTCTTGCGGGCAAACCGGCCAAAGTGATCATTAAAGCAAATGGCCTGACTGAACCACAGATCATCCAAGCGCTCTATCGCTGCTCACAAGCCGGTGTCGAGATCATACTGTTAATACGCGGTATTTGCAGTTTACGAGCCGGTGTAGAAGGCGTCTCAGACAACATCTCTGTTCTCTCCATCATCGGTCGTTTCCTCGAGCATACTCGCGTCATCTATCTATCCAATGCCGGCGACCCTCTTGTCTATATATCCAGTGCCGACTGGATGGAGCGCAACTTTTTTAATCGCATAGAGACCTGTGTACCGATTACCTCCCCCCACCTGAAAGAGAGAGTCATTCATGAAGCCATCAACGTTTATTTAGAAGACAATGTCGATGGCTGGGCCTTACAGCGAGATGGCGAGTACCAACTGCGCACACCCAATGAGACAGAAGAGCCAACACGCGCTCAATTAACACTGCTGGAGCTGCTCACAAAGCCTAAAGCACCTTAACCTCTAGCCACCGAGGCCTGCTCAAGCCCTATTGAATTAAGATGCGCAACTGCTTATCAACCTTACTAAGATAGCGCTGTTCCTGCTGTAAATCTGCCAACGTGAGCGGTCGCTCTTCCAGCCAAGCCTGTGTCAATGAGAGGGTAACATTCTCCTCATTAACGGCCAGTCGCACCGATTGAATATCGCTCTCAACACGTGAGCGATTAAATATGACCGCCAATCGCAACAGCTGTGCCAGGCGCTGCGCAGGCTCATACCACGCATCCAACAACTCATCAAAAACCGTCATGGGAAATTTTCGCCGATGAGCGCGCACCAACACCGACAACACCGCCTGTTCAACACGAGAAAACCCCGCAAGATCGGAGTGCTTCAGTAGGTAGCCACCATGCTTATGAAACTGAGTGTGCGAAATAGCTAAACCAATCTCGTGCAGACTGGCAGCGCGCTGCAAAATATCGCGGTACTTACTCTCCTCCAAGCACCACTCTGATTTAGCCTGGTCATAGAGAAACAGCGCCGCACGCTCAACCTGCTGCGCTTGATGCTGGTCAAGATGATAACGCGCTTGCAGAGCCGTTACGGTTCTGTCTCGTACATCTTCATGGCGGACCCTGCCCAGCTGATCATATAACAGGCCTTCCCGCAGAGCCCCCTCTGAAAATCGAATGGTCTTAAGGCTTAACTGTTGCATGATGCCCAACAAAATGGCACACCCCGAGGGAAATATCGATCGACGATCCTCTTTTAATCCAGCCAACTGCACATGGCTGACGTGCCCCACCTCGAGCAGACGCTCACGCAACCGCTCCAACCCCTTACGCGTGATATGTTCATTCGCCCAACTGTGTTCAATCAGTACCTGACGAATCGAGCGCACCGTTCCCGAT
>JAYPBG010000393.1:0-3240 GCA_038124075.1 Gammaproteobacteria bacterium | reverse complement strand
GTATAGAGTGAAGCGTCCTCCAGTGACCCTATTGGCTCGGGCGCTGGGCTTTTGGGGCGTGGTTGTGATCCTTTATGGTGGGTCATCTTCGGCCTGGGCCGTTGACCCTCTCGGCATTCCCGCTTTGACCATGACAACCGGTGCCCAAGGTGAGCAGAACTACACTTTGACGCTGCAGATTCTTCTGTTGATGACGGCCTTCAGCTTTTTGCCGGCCATGCTCATCATGATGACGTCGTTTACCCGAATTATTGTGGTATTTGCTATTTTGCGCCAAGCGATCGGCTTACAGCAGACACCGTCCAACCAAATCATGGTAGGCCTTGCGCTCTTTCTCTCTTTGTTTGTGATGACCCCCGTACTGCAAGAGGTCAACCGTGTGGCGGTCGAGCCTTATCTCAATGAAGAGATTGGCAGTAAAGAAGCGGTGTCACGCATTGTCGATCCGTTTCATCAGTTTATGCGAGAGCAGACGCGTAAGTCGGACCTCTCTCTCTTTATGGAGATCTCTGGAAGTGAGGCATTTGATTCACCAGAAGATATTCCGATGGTGGTGCTTATCCCCTCTTTTATTACCAGTGAACTTAAAACGGCCTTTCAGATAGGCTTTTTAATGTTTATCCCTTTTTTTATCATAGATCTTGTGGTGGCCAGTGTCCTCATGGCGATGGGTATGATGATGCTCTCTCCTTTGATTGTATCACTGCCCTTTAAAATCATGTTGTTTGTATTTGTAGATGGTTGGGCAATGGTGGTGGGCACATTAGCCTCAAGCTTTCTGGTGTGATCTTTTTTGTGTGATCTTTTTCGTGTGATAGAGAACAGGTTTTTTTATCGATAGGGGTAGCGCGAGCGGGGTAGAGGAGAGGAGTAGAGTGTATGTCTGCAATTGAGGTGACAGGGCTGTTTAGAGAAGCACTCTTTCTGGCCATGACGCTGGTCACCGTGATTATCTTACCCAGTTTGGTGGTTGGTTTGATTGTGGCGACCTTTCAAGCGGCAACTCAGATCAATGAGCAGACACTCAGTTTTCTACCGAGGCTGATTGTCACGCTGCTGGTCTTGGCGGTCTATGGGCCTTGGTTAGCCTCATTGGTTCATGACTTCTCCCACTCTCTGATCATGGAAATTCCTCATATTGTTGGATAAAAAAAGGTTGGATAAACAAAGGGGTTGGATAAAGGAAGTGGTTAGGTAGATAACGAGCGATGCCGCATGCGTTAATGACACTCACATCGGACCAGATCATCGGGTGGATTGCACACTACTTCTGGCCCTTCTGCCGAATAGGTGGATTTTTTCTTATTGTACCCATTCTTGGGACTCGGCTTGTACCGTCACGTGTTAGGTTGCTGCTGGCATTAACGTTAACGCTGTTGGTGGCCCCTTCCATCGATGTCATGCCGCTGGTCAGTCCACTCAGCGTCGAGGGTATTACCATTATCGCTCAGCAGATCCTTATTGGGTTGGTGATGGGGTTTATGGTTCAGATACTGTTTCAGATCTGTGTGATTGGCGGGCAGATGATTGCGATGCAAAATGGTTTAGGGTTCTCAACCTTGCTGGATCCCGTCAATGGTATAAACGTGGCCTCCATTGCTCAACTCTATCTGATGTCCAGTAATCTTATGTTTTTAGCCTTTAATGGCCACCTCTGGTTGATCAAGACGTTGTGCGAGAGCTTTTACTCCTTACCGATAGGTACCCTTGGGGTGGCGCCAGATGATCTCTTTGCTCTGGTTGAGATGGGTTCATGGCTTTTTGCTTCGGGGCTTCTGGTTGCGCTGCCCGCGGTGACGGCACTGCTTCTGGTCAATATTGCGTTTGGTGTTATGTCAAAAGTGGCGCCGCAGATGAATATCTTTTCGATCGGATTCCCTTTCACGATGGTCTTTGGGTTGGTGATTATCTGGATCAGTATGACCAGCTATCTACCGCAGTTTGAACAGTTCACCGATGAGACGTTTGGTCATATTGAAGCGCTTATAAAGAGACCTTAACGGTAGGCAGAGCAGCATGGCAGAGTCTGAAGATGGGCAGGAGAAGAGTGAAGAACCCACCGCGCGAAAACTAGAGAAAGCGCGGGAGGAGGGTAACATTGCCCGCTCGAAAGAGTTGAGTGGGCTGCTCTTAATGCTGGGGGGTGGTGTTGCTTTTTTACTGGTTGCTGATGGCATTGCTGAAGCGATCGGTGGTGTTTTCCAAACCAGTTTTACGGTTGATCGCCAAGCATTGATGGACCCTAAAACCTTACCTCTGATTTTTATGGTCTCGGTTAAAGAGGTGGGTCTGTCACTTCTGCCTCTCTTCGCTTTTTTAGCCGTTGCCGCCATCGTCGGTAATGTTGCACTGGGTGGGTTTAATCTCAGCTTAAAAGCATTAGCCCCGAAAGCGAGTCGGATGAATCCGCTTTCAGGTTTGAAAAAGATGTTCTCTGTCCGTTCACTGATGGAGTTAATTAAAACGCTCGGAAAGTTTATTCTGGTGGCTGTAACGGCCATCTATGTGCTCTATTTGCAGATGCCTGACTTAATGGGGTTGGGGCAAGAGCCGCTGCTGCAGAGTATCGCTCATGCCATCTCACTGTTGGTGTGGGGCTTTATCTGGGTCTGTTTAAGTTTGGCGGTGATTACGATTATTGATATCCCTTTTCAGATTTGGAACCATCAGCAGCAGTTAAAGATGACCAAGCAAGAGATAAAAGATGAGTTTAAAGATACGGAGGGGAAACCTGAAGTCAAGGGGCGAATTCGACAGCTGCAGCGTGACATGGCTCAATCCAGAATGATGAGCAGCGTGCCTGAAGCGGATGTTGTGATCACGAACCCAACGCACTATTCGGTCGCGTTAAAATATGATGCCTCTTCAGCCCCAGCGCCTATTTTATTAGCCAAAGGGGGAGATCAGATCGCGTTTAAAATTCGAGAGGTGGCTGAGGCGAATAATGTCACCATGGTCACGGCGCCCCCGTTGGCGCGTGCCGTCTATTTTACCACCGAGATCAATCAAGAGATTCCTACCGAGCTCTATTTGGCTGTGGCTCAAGTCCTCGCGTATGTCTATCGGCTCAATGAGTTTCAAAAAGGGCGGGGACCTCGGCCCGAGCCTGTACCCGATTTTCCAATACCGGACTCCCATCGCTTTGATTAGGTGGTGGGTACGAAGTAACGTTGACATGCATCCGCTTTAAATAGTCGCTGGCGCGAAATAGCAGCCTATTAGGTTGTTATTTGTTCTATT
>JAYPBG010000392.1:0-3257 GCA_038124075.1 Gammaproteobacteria bacterium | reverse complement strand
ATATTGAAGGGGCAAAACGACTCTCCATCGCCGCCTCACTGAATTTGAATATATAAGCTCATGAGCCAAACTACTATCGATCCGTCGGTTTTCTTGTTAAATATCTGACACTTCTGTATTGAACATGATGTATCTTAGACAGTTATAATATTATGGTCCATACTGTAAAAATTATAAGCAACTATGTCGTCACCTCAAATACTCATATTTTATACAGCAATATAGCATTAAAAATCAATATGAATAGAAATGATGAATTAGAAGCCATTCTTTCAAAAAATAAAAGAATGTCGGACCGCTTACTGCTGTCCCTATCCGCTGAATATTCAACCTCTTCAAGCACTCTATTTAAAGGGCCTGTTGAAATAAAGAATATCAGCAGTGGCGGTCTCAGCTGCATTATTCATGAAAACCTCGAAAAGGGTAATGAGCTTTCCATTAAAATCAGGCTTAAAAAAAATGAAAAACCCATCCTTCTCAAAGGCGTCTGCGCCTGGTCTAAAACTCACACCGCCCCTGACGCCTCCCAAGAGAGCTCAAAAAATAATAACGGTGAAACACCTACATATGAAATCGGCGTTAAATTTCATAGCATGAGCCCTGTCTACCGCCAACGCTTCATTAACTTCTTTTGCGACCATCTCCTCTCTTAGGGTGAAGAAATCGTTAGCAAAGTGAACATGGTTTATACATAACGCTTAATGAGAAGGGGCATCGTCACACCTTGCACCAACAAGCTAAAAGCCACCACACCAAACGTCATGGACTGAATAACCCACCAGTAGGGTAAATCGACCGGTAAAGATAGCACCAAAGCAATCGCAATTGACCCTTTTAGCCCCCCCCATGCCATAACCAACTGCCACGTTTTAGGCATCGGCTTTGCACAGAAGGCACTGACGATACTGATCAGTTTTATCATCATAAAACGCGCGAACAAGGTCGCCGTAATTGCAATGATCATAGAAAGCCACTGGTGTTTAAACATATAGATATCCATAACAATACCCATAATCACAAAAAGTACAGAGTTCAACAACAGCCCTAACCACGCCCACGTCTGCGCGACCCCAGCCGCAACAACAGACTCAACCTCTCTCAATGATACGCGACAGATAACGGCCGACATCATAACCGCCAAAATCCCTGAAACATGCAACACATGCTCGGCAATATAGAATGAGGAAAATGCTGCGCTGACCAGAATAAAATGGGCTGCGGGAGGGTTTTTAAGTAAAATAATCACAGCCGTTGTGATAAGCCCACACACCAACCCAAAAACCAACCCCCCCATAAACACGGTGCTAAAAAAGCTAAAGTAGCGCCCTTCATGATCCAGTGTCTGAGTAGCGAATCCAAGAACAATCGTAAAAAGAACCACAACCGACGCATCATTAAAGAGACTTTCACCTTCGAACAGAGTCACAAGATCTTCTGGCGCCTTCATCTGCTGAAGCTTTGAGGTCACTGAAACCGGATCGGTCGCGGATAATATCACCGCGGTCAATAGAGCAGCAATCCATGGAAAACCTATCGGATGACCGATACCAATAAAGATCAACAATGCCGATATCAGAGCATTCAAACAGACACCCACAGTAGCCAATAAGAGGATAGGGACCATCCACTTTTTTAGGAGCGCAGGTTTTAACTGCCACGCGGCTTCGAAAACAAGAATCGGTAAAAAAACGAAGAAGATGAGCTCTTTAAAACTGTGTGCTCTTAACCCAGTATCATACCCAAGAGCGTCAACGCTCATACCGACTGCAAAGCCAACCAATAAGCACGCCAAAGCGCGCTCAATACAGGTAAACCGGCTGATCATTAAGCCTATAACACTCAGCCCGATCAGCACCAACACCTGCCCTATAACCGTAACAATCATATGCCTATTCCACGCTGCTATTCCACTCAATACCCTTATCTAACTCACTCTTTTTTCTCATTATAGCGACTTGCGAAAAAAAACGAACGTACCAAATGTCAGCTCATTTCTTCACGATACCGTTACGACTCTGCCCAAACCTGTAAACATACAATCTACAAGTCTCTATATGAATCAGCATAAGCAGAGATAAACAGAGATAGGGAGGCCAAATCTTTCTTCTTATTATGCAATATTGTTTTTGTAATATTATTTAAGCTATGGCACCATGCCCTATTGCTTTCAATGAGAGAATAAGATTCAGAGGATACCTTACCTTATGAGCCGCACCTCTACATTACGATCTGTCGGCACCACAGCGCACTACTCGCTCGATAGGCGCACCGACTCAACCGTACCTGACGGGGTTACCCCATCTCTTAACCCATCTGACCTAGAACATCTGAACCGTCCATTAAGTGGGTTAAAAGAGGGCGCTGGTCTTGACCGCTCAGAGAAAGAGGCGCTTCCGATCAGCGGCAGTCATAACCTGGTTCACTTCATCTGCAATAATGCACTCCGCCTCCCAAACCACACAGCTATCATTGATGCAGAGGGCGAAGAGCTCACCTATGCCGAACTGGGCAACAGAATAGCCTATCTCCAAGTCATTCTAAAAGAACAGGGCTTTAAGGCGGGCAGCAATGTACTGATCCTTACCCCCCCAGAAGGTGAATACCTTATCCTACTCATCGCTCTGCTTGCAAATAGAGTCAGACCTGTCTTTATCGATCCAAACTTCGGCTACCGCCAGTTACGCACTGTTCTAAAACAGACTAAAATTAAGGCCGTCATCTTCGATGCCCACTGGAAACGTTTTCGGTTTCCAATACCTGAGCTTTGGAGGGTCAAGAGCTATCAATGGACACCTGAGGGGCTGGCAACATATGAAGGCAAAAAGATCGAATTAAAATTTCCACTGCTCCCCGCCAGAGTCCCTTTTATTGTTGAGCAGTGCCGTCCTGATGATACCGCACTCTTATCCTACATCCGTGGCTCAAACGAAAAACCCAAGGGTATAAAACGTACACACGATAAGCTTATTGCGCAGCTCAAAATAACCAGCAACACCTTTCCTGTAGAAAAAGGGGAGATCAGCTTATCCATACTGCCTCTCGCAGCACTGCACTCCCTCTGTCTCGGCATCACAACCGTCATGCCACAAATACCGCCCAACACTCTAGAGAACTACGACCCTGCTAAAACATGCTCTCAAATTCTCACACATAACATCACATGCATCGGTGGCTCCTCTTTTTTTATTGAGCGCTTTATTGAGTATGTAGTCGCTGGCGCGAAATAGATTGCTCAAATTCACGCCGCCTTCTTGTGT
>JAYPBG010000391.1:0-3270 GCA_038124075.1 Gammaproteobacteria bacterium | reverse complement strand
CCGTCATGGGGCCCGTTTATGAAATTTTCAATAGAATATAGGCGGCTATAGACGCCTTTTGGGAGTCATCAGTTAATATGTACCGTATCCTCTACTTTTCAGGTTATCGTTCAACGCTCTATGAGCGGTCCGGAAAAACCATAAACCGGATATTTGATTTCGAGCCTACAGAAGAGAGTACAACGCTGTTCACTAAGTATCTGGAGAACACCCCCTTATTGACGACCATCATTATCATCGACATCGTTGAGGAGGACTTTTATTTCGAAGCGGCGCCTCAAATTCGAGGCGCCGAACTCCAGGCGTATATAAAGAGGTCTTTAAGCAAAACATTTCGAAACAACCCCCGAACCCTCTACACCTTTCAAGAGAGAGACCCAAAAAACAAGAAGCGGAAAAATGTCTGCCTGTCAGCACTAACCAACCCTGGGCTTATAAAAGAGACCCTGGTCATACTTCTGAAATACAACATTCCTATTGCTGGCATCTATTCAGCCCCGCTGCTCAATGCACATTTAACTAAAAAGCTTAAAATAAAAGACAAGAAGGTGATACTGATCACTCAACATATTCCCTCAGCCATTCGATACACATTTATCGATCAAGGGCATATGAAGTTCACCCGATCTGCCAAAATAAGTTATGCCGATATTGATAGTAACAATTACTTAAACATATGCCATAAAGTCATTACCGACCTAGAAGATACTTTAGCGTTTTTATACAATCAGAATCACTTAAACTATGATGACGATGAGCTCTCCATAAAAGCCATTCTCTCCCCGCCCATTCAGAAAGAGTTTACGCCATTACTATCAGATCAAACCAACTTGGACGTTAAGCTAATAACCACTACAGAAGCCGTCACAAAAATGGGGCTGATCAACAAAGGGGGCGAACTCTCCTGCCCGGCCACCATTGCCTGCCTTCCTACATTAAGCTGGCATGACCACTACTCTCTTCCCATTGAGCGAAAATCATATCATCAGAAGTTAGCATACCGTGCAATCAACATCTGCTCTGTCGCTGTTCTTCTGTTAAGCATTATGGTCAGCTCAATCAACATCAGTGATGGCTTTATCACCTATAAGAGAGCTGAGACCATAAAGGAGGAGGCTACTGCATTACAGCAAAAATTTGAAACCTATTTTGGCCCATACAAAGAGAAGATCAACAGCGGTCTGATCATGCAGGATACCGTCTTGATCTACAATGCTCTTAAACAATATGAGCAACTGACGCCTGAGACCTTCTATATTCAACTTTCAGACATTATCTCGAACGAAAAACATCAAGAGATTACGCTGTCTAAAATCGAGTGGGCCTTAATCGATGGTGTGCTCGACGCTCGATACAAACTCAATGAGGAGGAGGAAGGGATGAAGGAGAACGCCGATTCAGATGCGCTCCTTATGGATACAATAGATACAACCCTTATGGAGACTGATCCTTTTTCATCGTCGCTCGACACTACTGCTGATCAACCTAAAAGCAAAATTCTTGAGTATGTCGCCCTCATCGAAGGAAACATCAATCTAAAATACCTCTCCAAAAGAGAGGCTGTCAACATCATGCAAAGCTTCATTGATCAGCTAGATAACCTTCCATCAACCCGTAAAGTTAAGGCCATAAAACTGCCAATAGATATTCGTTCATCGTCTGAATACTCAAACGTTCGGGATAATCACACAAACAGGCATCAAAACGAAAACCAGATGAGCCCATTCATCATTACGTTAATCATGGAGGTTTCGCTCAATGCATAACTCCATTACATCCAGTGCCGATAACAACATAGACGGTTCAAGCTCATCAGATTCAAACGAGCACCTTGATAAATATGAGAAGCATAAACAAAGAATCAATAAACGGCTAAAAACATTCTCTTCCATTCTCGCCATTATCTTTACATTCTGTTCCTTAGGCGTCTACAGCACTTACATGTTCAAGCATAGCGCTGAAACGAATCTTAAAACCAACCAACATGAACTGAATGAGTGGCGTAATCAATACTCTACTGCACAAGAAAAAATCATCTTAGTTGAACAATATTACGACCTATACAACAGCATTCGCTCAATCCCCTTCCTTGAGCATGAACCACGGATCTCTTGGATAGAGACACTCCAATCACTATCCCAAGAGCTCAAAGTTGAGGAGATGAGCTACTACATCGGCAGTCTTAAAAAGGAGGTCTCTGAACATTTTTCCGAAAGCTTTGACTATGTCGACCTCTATAATACGGAAATAAACGTCAGTTTTGAATCTGCCAATGAAGTGGATACTTTGCGATTCATCAACGCGCTGAACAGAGCCAATGTGGGTCTTTTCACGCCCACAGCGTGCACACTCTCGCGCACAGAAAGGGTGCTTTATAGTCACCTCAACTATTTTAAAACAGAGTGTACGCTTCGATGGTTCATAGTCAAACAAATTGACAACAACAGCATTACAGCACCATAACCCTAGGACCTTGACAGACATGATCCCATTAACATCACAGCCGGCCCTCTCCTCCTTTTTTGTATGTTTATGCATACTCACATTAATCTCATCCAACACACTTATTGCAGACGATCATATCGATACATCACAGAGCATACAAACAGACCCAACGCCTAAGACACAAGTAGCTAAAAACCAGACAGCAAGCACAGCACAGCATACAGACCCACTTGATCGACTCTTCAATACCCGAAAGGATCGTAAATTTATTGACGCTATACGGAACAGCAATAAATCGCTGATCAAAAAGGAGCCCCCTCGTATTATAAAGAGCATCCCCGCTGATCTTTACGTCAAAGGAGTGGTCTTAAGGCGCGATGGAAAGCACACAGTATGGTCTCAAAATGACAACAACCTACACACCCCCACGCTTGAGTCTTCCCTGGTTGATCAACGCAATATCTGGAAAAACGGCAGTGTAAAATTGCACTATAACAAACAAGCATTTCGATTACGCCCAGGGCAGGTTTGGAGCACAAAAGAGAGCAGCATCAAAGAACGTTACCTATTCACGCCAACAGAGACACCAACACAAGCAAGCGTGGCCTCAGATAAGAGAGGCGAACACGGTGAATCAACCGACTCACCGTCCACTGAAAGCAGTCTCAAAAAACAACCTAAAAAAGATTTAATTGAGCAAGCCAAAGAGATCCGAACATTGACTCGATCAATCAACACACAAACGCCCTAGTCTATAGGGAATGGGCACGAAATAACTTTGACATTTAAAGCGGATGCATGTCTGAGCAAAGCGAGTTCAGGAGC
>JAYPBG010000390.1:0-3285 GCA_038124075.1 Gammaproteobacteria bacterium | reverse complement strand
GCACTCTTTTTCAAAGAAGATGCAGCGTCATCGAGCAACTCAATGTGACTGAGAACACTCTGATCGTCACTGACACTGTCACTGTCACTGACACAACTGATGTACGTTGAATCTTGGCTGTCGAACCGTAATATTTCATATCTATTCTGAGTGACGGGGTTTAAACAACTGTTCACCTTTAAAACTACTCCTTGTATATTGCTCTGGGCCAATGTATTCCTGTTGAATCCCCCCCTTTAATACCTCTGAAAAACGTGTTTGTACAGCTTTTTCACACGGACGAACAACCAAACAGACCCATCACGTTAACGAAAGCAGAATGAAGCCTGAAACTGAAGACTGAAGACTGAAGAGTGAGAACGGGCGGTTGAGAGTCGACACATTGAGCGCTAGGGGCAAACAACTTTTTTTGTTAAACAACACAAGCTGATCTTTCCTTAACCACTCAATATGCTTATAATATGCCACCGTAAAATTTTGGTAAAATTTCCTAATAAAACGGAGTATTTTACTCAGCGCAAAGACCGTAAAAGACTTAGAATAGAGTTTGACAAGGCTCTAATAGTAAGACTATCGTAAGACTTGGTTGAGGAACCACCCAATGGTACAGATACCCTTAGATCAGATGGCAAAAATACTCATCAAAGAGGCGATCTCTCGAAAGACCGCCATTATGTCCATCTTCACGCTGATCACTCTGACCTTTCTGATCATGGGCCTATTTTGGCCAAAAACCTACTCCTCATCGACCTCCATTATTGCGAATGAAAAAAAGATCATCCGCCCCCTGATGCAAGGTAATGCTGTCACCACCAATTTATCCGATAAAATCCGTATCGCAAAAGAGATCATCTTTAGCCGTGCAATTATGAATCAAGTGCTGACTGAAGGTGGCTGGGTCGGTCTTAGCCCTGTTGAGCAAGAGCACCGAATTGCGACCATCAAGGGCAATACCCACATTGGCCGCGGCGGCCCCAACTTGATCAAAATCAGCTATACCGACAGCGACCCAGAGCGAGCCTTCAGAGTCACTCAAAAATTGGCCGGACTGTTTATTATTGAAAGCGAACGCTCAAAACGCGAGGAGAGCAGTGAAGCCTACGACTTTATTGATAAACAGGTCTCCATCTATCACGAAAAGCTAATGGCCGCCGAAAAACGACTTAAAGATCTTCGAGAAGATAACCTCGACGCCCGCCCCGGCAGTGATGCGACAGTGAACCGCCGAATTGCTGACTTGCGAAACCAAGTACGACAGAGCCAACTCGCATTAAAAGAAGCGCAGATCAAAAAGAGCTCGCTTGAATCGCAACTGTCTGGCGAAGTAAAAGTGGCAAAAAATATATCCCGCATTAACTTTTATCGTCAACGCATTGGTGAACTTGAGCTCTCTTTAGACTCACTGCGCTTAAGCTACCATGAAACCTACCCAGACATTATCCAGCTCAAGAACCAGATCAGTGAACTGAAAGTCGCCCTCGAACGTGAAGAGGAGATTGCTCGATCAGCAGGGGGTTATGTAGGTGGCTCGACAGCCAACAACGCCAGCACCGTAGGCACCAGCAGTAACAACCGTACCGCTGCCGGCAGCAACCCCATCTACCTTGAGCTACGCAGCCAACTGGCCAATACCATTACTGAGATTGCAACCTACAGGGCACGCATTAACGAGACGCAACAGTTTTTACAGATCGAGCAAGATCGACTGCAACGCATCAGCGATGGAGAGGCACTTCTGGCTGAGCTGACGCGAGATTACGAAGTGCACCAAACCATCTATCAAGACCTTTTACACCGCCGCGAGAAAGCTCGCGTCTCACTTCACTTACAGCTGGAAGACCAAGGGTTAAACTTTAAGGTCCAAGAACCAGCCAACCTGCCTCTTACCCCCAACGGTTTGCGCTTCATCTACTTTGCCATTATGGGCCCCCTGATAGGCCTTGCAGTACCCATCGGATTGATCTACATCATGATCATGATCGACGGAAAAGTGCGTTATGAGCGCGCCCTTGTTGAGCAGTTTGACCTGCCTCTCTTTGGACACATTCCCCATATTAATACACCTGAAGAGATCAGAGCAGAGCGAAGCTCCTATATCTACTGCTTCATTATGCTCGGCACCATTGCCGTGGCCTACGCCATCACCGGCTGGTTAAAGCTTACAGGGCTTCTTTAGATCAACTTTAAATCAACTGCATGGTGGGTTCCATAAGGTCAGCAAACTGCTCACGCAACTGCAGAATATGGTCGCTCCAGTAACGCATGGTATTAAACCAAGGGAAGTTATGTGGGAATGCGGGATCATCCCAGCGCCTCGCAAGCCAAGCACTGTAGTGTAAAACCCTGAGCGCACGCAGAGGCTCTATCAGCCTTAACTCTCGGATGTCAAAATCGTAGAACTGCTCATACCCTTCAAGCACCTTCTCCATCTGCACTGTCTGCTGCAAACGGTCCCCCGAAAGCAGCATCCACAGGTCTTGAATGGCCGGAGCCATTCTTGAATCATCAAAGTCGACAAAGTGAATATCATCGCCCCGACAAAGCATATTCCCAATATGACAATCGGTATGTGTTCGAAGGTAGCGTACTGAGCTGACAGCAGCAAATTGCTCTTTGACGCACTTTAATATATCGCGCACCAAAGACTCATAAGCCGTTTTCAGCTCCATTGGGATAAAGCGCTCAAGAATAAACTCGACACTCTCTTCACCATAAGAGGCGATATCCAAGGTAGGACGCTCATGAAATGGGGCCTGCGCGCCCACCGCATGAATACGGCCCACCATACGCCCCAACCGCTTTAAACTCTCCAGATCATCCAGCTCAGGTGCATGGCCACCTTGGCGCTTGTACAGAGCAAAGCGCATGGCTTGATACTCAAACAGCGTCTGCCCCTCATCACTGCTCAACGGGGCTAAAACTGGCAAACCCTGCTCTACCAGTTCAGAGCAAAACTGATGCTCCTCGAGAATCTGTTCAGAACGCCAGCGACCCGGCCGATAAAACTTAGCAATCAGTGGCGCCTCCTCTTCTATACCGACCTGATAGACGCGGTTCTCATAGCTGTTCAGCGCAAGGATGCGCCCATCACTCAAATAACCGCAGCTCTCTACGGCATTGATAATGAAATCGGGGAGAAGAGATTCAAAAGGATGCTGGGACATAAAATATTCACACCTAACAGTATATATAACAGTATAAAAGAAACAGGCCTTCAAGAGAGCATGAAGAGGATGGGTTATATGGTATCAGAAAGCGCCGCACGCACCTAGTCCAGCTCATGGC
>JAYPBG010000389.1:0-3304 GCA_038124075.1 Gammaproteobacteria bacterium | reverse complement strand
GTCCAGGTTGGCTGCAGATGCGGGCAATGTAGTATACATCCCGATGGCGGCTGCACTCTTTCTTGCAGCAGATAAACCACCGTTGGCGGGTATGGCTGCAGCATTTATGGGGGTCTCCGGTGGGTACAGCGCTAATCTGTTGGTTGGGCCTGTGGATGTGATTTTATCAGGCTTGTCGACAGAGGCTGCCCAAATATATCAGCCAGGCTATACCGTCACGGTGACGGCTAATTATTACTTTATGGTGGTCTCGACGCTCTTTATTGCGCTTTTGGGCGCATGGATCACCGAAAAGGTGACCATCCCTTTTCTGTGCCGCAACAAGCCTGAAAAAGAGGCGAATGTGAGCATGACACAGATGAGCATTTCAAAAGATGAAAAAAGGGCACTCAATAAGGCGCTTTTTTCACTGGCACTGTTTGTCGCGCTGGTGCTCATGATCACGCTACCAGAGGGGGCGGCACTCAGAGATCAAGAGACAGGGAGCCTACTGCGCTCACCTTTTGTCTCAAGCATTGTTGTGATTATTGCGCTTGCCTTTGCTATTGCAGGTTATGTGTATGGCCGAGCGGTGGGTTCGTTCAGGCGCGCCTCTTCACTGATTGAGGCGATGGAGGAGACCATGTCGACTCTGGGCGGGTATATTGTACTGATGTTTTTTGCAGCGCAGCTTGTTGCTCTATTTAACTACTCCCAGATGGGGCTTGTTTTTGCCATTAATGGGGCAGAGTGGCTCTCTGCGCTCGCACTGCCAAAGGCGATGCTTCTGATCCTCTTTCTTCTGCTGGTGTCGACGATCAATCTTTTTATTGGCAGTGCTTCAGCAAAGTGGGCGCTACTGGCACCGGTCTTTGTCCCGATGTTGATGATATTGGACATATCGCCTGAGTGGACGCAGCTGACCTATCGTATTGGCGACAGTGCGACCAATATTATTACACCGTTGATGCCCTACTTTGCACTGGTGGTGGCTTATATGCAGAGGTATCAGCCAGACAGTGGCATAGGCACCTTATTGGCGATCATGCTGCCGTACAGCGTGTCAGTATTGTGCGGTTGGTCTCTATTATTGCTTTTTTGGCGCCTGTTAGCGCTTCCGTTGGGGCCATAGGGATGTCCTGTTTTATACTCTATTACTCTATAGGTAATCTATAGCAGCTTGAGTCCTAAGTTATTAAAGATTGATGTTTCTTGATCAGCTCGTTGACGGTGCTACTTGCGGTCCTTCCTTTAGTGAGACGACGGGTTTTCGTTCCCATATTGCAAAATTGATCGGGTGTTTGGTTAAGTCTTTACGTTGTGTTGTCTCAGTCTGTTTTCCTTCTTTGTATCATGTTGTTACGAAATTTTGTCACGTATAAATAAATAAATAAAATAACATCAACGTCTAAATAAAAACTCCTAACTAATCTGGTCGTTAGGTTTGTTGGTTTGTTATAAAACTATTTTAGACAGGTAAAAGTTTCTTTGATATATTGGCGCCCGCTAAAGAAGTCTTTGTTGTTTTTTTATAAAAAATAGTATCATGACAATGTATTTGGAGAGGTACTAATATGATGGTTTATAACAGGAGATCAGCTGGAACTAGGAGTAATCTTCCATTGTTTGATAGAAATGGCGCGGTTAAAAAAGTGGAAAAATATAATCGAGACAAAGGCCTTAAAGGAAAAAATAATGCTAAATGTTTTGGAGGGCGCTGGAATAAAGTGATCCTGTTATCAGGATTGGCGCTCCTATCCGGGTCTGGATTGTTAAAAGCGCGTGCTCTTATGAGAAATATGTCGGCCCCTTCAGATCAAAACCTTGCGCGTGGTTTAGGTAATGCAATAAGCGCCGCTCAGGATATAACGAGTCTCTCTCATAATATGGAGGAACTCACGGTGCTCGTTTATGATACAGAGACACTTGAAAAAGCGAAGTATAAGCAAAAGCATGCTAATACTAAAGATACCACGGGTAACGCAAAATTTAGCTTTGGCGTAATTCCTGATCTACGCCTTGAAGTCACAGGGGAAAATTATCCAGGAATTAAATTAATAAAAGTAGGGGAAGGTAAAACCTTTAGGGGGTTTAGTGGAAAGTGGCAGGATATTCTTGAGTACTTGGTTAATTCGGATTTGCCAGATGACGCCCCTATAGTGGTTAGTGATAATCGTGATGTGATGATTAATTTGAAATCAGAAGGTGAAATGCACGATGCAGTACGTGCATTTATAAAAGAGATCAAGGATGAGGGCAAAGTTAAGATTTCAGCCGAAGAGGGTTGTTGTGTTGGTGCACTGTCAAAAGCTAAGCCAGGAGATTTCTTTCAAATTGATCGAACTAGGACCAAAGATATCAACGGCGATAAAATGTTGGCCTGCAACTCAGGTGTGCGTGATTGTCAGTGGAAATATGTTGAAGAGTTTTGGACATCAGAAAAGCTAGAAAATGGAACCTATGTATCGAGGTCTGAGCCTAATATTGATCCGAGAACGGGTGAGAAAGATATGCACACATACGATCGTCCCTGGCAAGTAGCTCAAAAAAGCCAAGCCATCAAAAAGTTGAACAATGATGGAGTCAGTGATAGTGATCTTGCTAAGATGAAAAAGTTTTATCTTAATATGGGTTTATTGGCAGGTACGAAGGAAATCCTTATCCAATTTATTGAAGCTTTGCAACTCGAAGGGACAGAAGATGATCAAGCGGTTGCAACTGATCTGTTTGTTTCTACTACTTTTCCAATTGATCTCGATTATAAAAATCAGTTCTTTGGGAACAGTCACTGGGACGGTAAGGAGTATTGTAACTTCGAGTTAGATCAAGCAACTGGACGATTAAAGGATCCAGATACAGGAGAAATACCGCTGTTTAGGCATTTCCCTGGTATGGGGCCCAAGGGGGCAAGCCAAATTGGCTGTATGTATCGTGATGCTATTAAATTGAATCTGCTTAATGAAAGTGCGGTCACTTTCGAAAGTATCAACTACCTTCGAGAGTTTTCTGGATGGATACGCGGTGACCAAGAGGTTGATTCAAATAAGGCGGTAGAAAAGCCGGTTCAGATAGAGAAATTTGACATTATTAATAATTTAGACCTATCGAAGTCATTAGGGCACTGTGGATCGTATAAATGCTTCTTTCCCAATAAAGATGGGGTAACAGGACAGTTGATAGCGATCAACAGAGAGTTGCACCAAGAGAGTTTGCGTTTTGGTCTTATGCCGAAAACACTCGAGACTACATGGAATGCAGGTTGGAAGCTTGCACCAATAGTTCGGACAGTTTTACACGGCTATAGCCCCGTAGTCACTATAAGCCT
>JAYPBG010000388.1:0-3316 GCA_038124075.1 Gammaproteobacteria bacterium | reverse complement strand
TAAGGCGATGAGCTATCGCGCTGGATTCTGCCGCGTAGCGGCTTCGTTCAATAACATTATTAATACGGACCATGACAGCGATGACCATAGAAAAGATAATCATGGAAAAATTGAGCACACAGGGGATAAAAATTTTACCATCGCCTTTTACGACAGCGGTCTTGGCGGGTTTTCGGTTGTAAAAGAATGTGTCGCACTCTATCCGGAGGCCAACATCATCTATATCGCAGATACCGCTTACTGCCCACTAGGGACCAAACCGAAATCGGTTATCAAGCAGAGAGTTGAGTTCGCCCTAAAGACGTTTTCAGAGATGGGCGCAGATTACAGCATTATCGCCTGCAACACAGCCTCTATAAACGGCCTGAACAGCGAAATGGAGTCGGATAACGTTCTGGGCACCGTTACCGCGATGTGCCGAGAGGCGGCAATTCAGCTGTCAGGAATCGAAGCGCCCAGCATCCTGATTTTGGGAACGACACAGACCATAAAAAGCAATATATATACCGATCGTTTACAGGCACTCTTTCCAAATGGGTATATTGAAGGTTTAGCAACAGACCCCTTTGTAACACTGGTTGAAGAGTCTGCTGAGGATATTAACAGACGCATTACCGTTGTAGCAGAGACATTAAAACGAAGGAAGTTGGAGACGTATGATGCGGTGGTTATGGGATGCACCCATTTCCCCTTCCTGCAACATGAGATAAAGATGGCGCTTGGAGAAGAGATTAAAGTTATAAATCCTGCTCTGCAGATAGCAAAAAGCTTGAAATTGACGGAAACTGAGAATAGACTAAAGCAGGTTTCGGTTATCTCCACAGGTTATACACCAAACTACGATGCCGTACCCTTTGTATCGAAATATATAAGAAGTATTAATCAAACAGTCTAAGCTGCTTTTACATAATAAACTTTAAGACAGAAGCTTTAAAACAGACACTTTAAAGTAGGTGGTTGTATAGGGTTGTATAGAGAAGGTTGTAAGAGGGTCGCTTAGAGAATAAATAGAGTGAGGACTATTTTTTATGAAGCTTAAAGCACCCTATCTACTCTTTCTAGGAGAGTCAGACGATATTCTTAGCGCCAAAACAGCCAATGCTGTGCTGCAGTGGGCACCTGAAAAATGCATTGGCCAGTTTCGGTTACCCAATTGTCAAATAGACCTCGGCATCTCAGATTTAACCTTAGAAGCGGCGTTTGAACAGGGTGCGCGCACGTTAATAGTGGGTGTCTCTAACCGCGGTGGCCGCATCGACTCCAAATGGGTCGATGTTTTTGAGAAAGCGCTGAACGTCGGTTTTGATATCGCCAATGGGCTGCATGATAAGGTCTCAGACATTAGCCGCTTACGTGAGGCTGCAAAACAGTCTGGCCGCAACATTTTCGATATTCGCCAATCCCTTGAAAGCTATCCGATCGCAACGGGCACCAAACGAACCGGTAAGCGACTGCTCACTGTAGGCACCGACTGCTCCATCGGCAAGATGTACACCTCAATCAGCCTAACCAAAGCTCTGGAAGGGCTGGGTGTTGATGTTGATTTCAGAGCTACTGGACAGACCGGTATCTTTATTGCTGGCGGCGGAATCTCTGTCGATGGTGTGATTTCAGACTTCGTGGCCGGCGTTGTCGAGACACTTTCTCCGGAGAATGATCCAAACCATTGGGATATTGTCGAGGGCCAAGCATCGTTAGCTCACCCCTCCTACGCCGGGGTCACCCATGGCCTTATTCATGGCGCTCAACCCGATGTGTTGATTATGTGCCATCAACTTCATCGACCCCATATGAGAGGACTACCCCATCGAGCCATGCCCGATGTTGTGCAGTGTATTGAGGAGCACCTCATGGCTGCTCGTCATACCAATCCAGATGTACGCTGTCTAGGCATCAGCCTGAACACCTCTAATTTACCGGACGATTGCAGAGAAGATGCCATTAACATGGTCAGTCAGGAGACGGGTTATCTCTGTTTTGATCCAAGCATTGATATGTCTAAAATAACAAGTGAGCTTCTAAAAATATGATAACTGTTCATGCTTACCAACAATCATGGCCGATAAAAGGCTCTTTTAATATCTCTCGAGGCGCAAAAAAGAGCGCTGATGTGATTGTGGTTGAAATCCGCCAAGATAATAACGTGGTCGGCTGGGGAGAAGCCGTCCCCTACGCCCACTATGGTGAGTCGGTCGAGGGCTCTATTACCGCCATTAATGCCATGTTACCCGCCTTCTGCGACCCAGCTCAGGGTAACCTGGATCGTACCCGGTTAATCGAAATGATGCCTGCCGGTGCGGCGCGCAATGCGCTCGATTGTGCACTTTGGGACTACGAGGCGCGCACACTAAAACAACCAGTTTGGCAGTTGGCAAATATGCCCCAACCTACAGAGCCAGTAACAGCCTATACCATCAGTTTAGATACACCAGAAAAGATGGGGGCGTCGGCAAAAGAGAACGCACATCGCCCTCTGTTAAAGCTTAAGCTGGGGCATGAAGAGGATCTGGCCTGTGTGGTTGCCGTGAGTAAATCGGCGCATGATTCGGATCTCATTGTGGACGCCAATGAGGGGTGGAGTTTTGAAAAGCTCACACATATTGCACCACGACTGCAAAAGCTGGGTGTCAGCATGGTAGAGCAGCCGATGCCGGCGAGTGAAGATGATGCGCTAAAAGGCTATACATCACCTGTAGCACTCTGCGCTGATGAGTCATGTCGAACACTAACAGGGTTGCCCGACCTCGCACAGAAGTATGAGTATATCAATATTAAACTGGATAAAACCGGTGGTTTGACCCATGCATTATCCTTTGTCGAGAAGGCCGTTGAGCTTAATCTAAAACTGATGATCGGCTCAATGGTTGGCACCTCGCTTTCGATTGCACCGGCCTTAGTGCTCAGCGGTGTTACCGACTTCGTTGACCTTGATGGCCCCATTCTTTTGAGCAAAGATCGCTCAGAAGGCTTTAAGTTTGAGAGAAGCACCGTAAAATGTGCTGCCGCAGGCTTTTGGGGAGGACTCACGTTTTAACCCTCTCCAAACCGCTTTCAAAACAGGTCATTTTTTGCACACCCTTGCGCTTCAGTTCGTTCACCTTAGGGTGAACGGGGGTCATGCGCCAAGCTGGTCTTCTTGTCCCTCTCGGTAGCGCTTGCGGATTTCGCCTCGCTGACCATGACAAATAGCGCGAGCAACGGCATGCCTACTTTCACCCCGATTCAATTGTGTCAGGATTCGGCGTCGATAGTCCTCATCATCCAGGGCCCCCTAGCAATATTTAATCAACTGCCCCAGGCTCTTGATATTTATACT
>JAYPBG010000387.1:0-3333 GCA_038124075.1 Gammaproteobacteria bacterium | reverse complement strand
TATTAGTGAATTCCCGACCAAAGGTCGCGGCGGTAAGGGTATGATCGCTATTCAGGCAAGTGATAGAAATGGCCCACTTGTGGGGGCGACACAGCTGTTTGATGGCGATGAGATAATGTTGATTTCTGATCAGGGAACTATGGTCCGTACTCGCGGAGATGAAGTCTCTGTAGTTGGGCGGAACACACAGGGTGTGCGAGTTATTCGACTAAAAGAGAATGAAAAGTTGGTGAGCTTGGCCAGAATTGCTGAGCCTGAGGAAGACGATCAATCACAACCAGAAGAAGACTAATATAAGGTTAGACGATGGCGAAAAAGCATACTTTAGAGTCATTAAGAAAAAAAATTGACGAAATTGATACCCTGCTGATTGATACTATTAGTGAGCGTGCTCGCTGTGCCCAGCAGGTAGCTGAAGTTAAACAAGATCAAGGTGATCAAACCTACTATAAACCAGAGCGTGAAGCTCAGGTTTTACGTAGTGTTATGGAAAAAAATAAAGGTCCTCTTGGCAACGAGGATATGGCGCGCCTTTTTCGTCAAATAATGTCTGCCTGCCTAGCGCTGGAGCAGCCAGTTAAGGTTGCTTATCTGGGTCCTGAAGGAACTTTTACCCAAGAAGCGGCACTTAAACACTTTGGAGATTCTGCGGTAAGTGTTCCACAATCGGCTATTGATGAGGTATTTCGAGAGGTTCTTTCTGGATCCTGTCACTATGGTGTTGTGCCTGTAGAGAATTCTACTGAGGGTGTTATCAGCCATACTCTTGATAGCTTTTTGGATTCATCATTAAAGATTTGTGGTGAAGTAGAACTGCGAATTCATCAGCATTTCTTGGTCGGAGCGAATACAGATAAAAACAATATTTCTAGAGTTTACTCTCATGCTCAGTCCCTTGCTCAATGTCGTCAATGGTTAAATTCTAACTTCTCAGCTATTGAAAGAGTTGCGGTTAGTAGTAATGCGGAAGCGGCGAAGCGAGTTCAGGGCGAGTGGAATTCTGCCGCTATAGCGGGTGATATGGCTTGTGAACTCTACGAGCTTGAAAAGTTACATGAGAAAATTGAGGATAACCCTGATAATTCTACAAGATTTTTGATTATTGGGCGCGAACAAGTTCCTAAAAGCGGAAAAGACAGAACATCACTTGTTGTTTCTGTGCGAAATAAGCCTGGTGCATTACACGATTTGTTAGAACCATTTCAACGCCATAATGTCGATATGACACGTCTGGAATCTAGGCCTTCTCGCAGCAGTAAGTGGACCTATGTGTTTTTTATTGATCTTGAGGGGCATATTGAGGATCAGTCGGTGGCTAATGTGCTAGATGAACTCAATTCTCAAGTGATTGAGTTAAAGGTACTGGGATCATATCCCCGTGCCGTTCTTTAATTTAACAATAATTTTTAATCTAGGTTAGATGTATCTGGTACTCCATGGAAAAGAAAAAACCTATAAATGTAGTTAACCGTTTGGTAGTGATTGGATTGGGTCTTATAGGCTCAAGCCTTGCTGTGTCTGTTCGAAACAAAGGTTTAGCTAAAGAGGTTATTGGAATATCAAGAAGGCAGTCTACTTTAGAAATAGCCTTGAATAATGGCATTGTCGATCGCTGTGCTGACGATTTGAGTCAGGTGGCAAGTGAGCTGCAGGAAGGTGATATTGTAGTGATTGGGGTGCCAACATTGAGCGTACCTGCCGTTTTGCGAGACTGTATTTCACAGTTGTCCCCAGAAGTGACTATCACAGATGTTGCCAGCGTTAAAGAATCAGTGGTTAACTCTGCTCAGGAGCTATTTGGCGCTGTGCCGCCACAATTAGTCCCTGGTCATCCAATAGCTGGTTCAGAAAAAAGCGGTGTAACTGCTGCAAACTCCGAATTATTTGTCAATCATCGAGTGATTTTAACGCCGGTTGAAGCAACCGCTGATAGTCATATTGAACGTACCACGAAACTTTGGCAATCAGTTGGTGCCATGGTTTCATCAATGACTGTTCAAGAGCATGATCAAATTTTGGCGGCAACTAGCCATTTACCGCATTTTCTCGCCTACTCTCTGGTGGATACGCTGGCTGGAATGAACGAAAAAATAAATATATTTCGCTATGCTGCGGGTGGCTTTCGTGATTTCACACGCATTGCTGCGAGCGATCCGATAATGTGGCGAGATATTGCCATAGCAAATAAAGATGCTGTAATTCAAGTGATGGATAACATGATGGAGAACTTGAAGGCATTGCGCGCGTCTATTGACGCACAAGATAAGCAAGCGTTAACTCAACTTTTTACCCGATCTCGCGAGGCGCGAAATCATTTTGGAAGCATGCTTGAAAGCAATAAATCAGATACTGGATTACAAAGCCCTATGAATGAAAAAGTCATCAATTATATTGTGTCACCCGGCGGAAATGCTCGTGGCGATCTACGTGTGCCAGGCGATAAATCGATGTCGCACCGATCGATTATGCTTGGTTCCTTGGCTGATGGAATGACTGAGGTAACAGGTTTTCTTGAAGGTGAAGATAGTTTGGCGACACTGCAAGCTTTTCGAGATATGGGCGTCGAAATTGAAGGCCCTAATGCTGGTCGTGTGGTTATTCGCGGGGTTGGTCTTCACGGTTTGAAAGCACCCAAAAAACCTCTTTATTTAGGTAATTCAGGAACCTCTATTCGGCTCCTTAGTGGTTTGCTTGCAGGTCAGGCATTTGATGTTGAACTACAGGGTGATGCATCTCTATCAGGAAGACCAATGGGTCGTGTGGCTTCACCTCTAAGAGAAATGGGTGCAGTGATTGAAACTGAAAAGGATGGAACTCCACCATTGCGAATTAAAGGTGGTCGCAAGCTTAAAGGCATTAACTACCGGATGCCTATGGCTAGTGCACAGGTAAAGTCCTGTGTGCTATTGGCGGGTCTCTATGCCGAAGGTGAAACATCAACTATTGAGCCAGCACCAACTCGAGATCACACCGAACGAATGTTGCGTGGCTTCGGGTATCAGGTGGAAAGTGATAATGATAAGGCATCATTAAGTGGTGGCGGCAGATTAACTGCTACCCGTATCGACGTGCCTGCAGATATTTCATCATCAGCATTTTTTATGGTGGCAGCAGCCATTGTTCCTGGCTCTGATATCACATTGCGTCATGTGGGTATTAACCCCACGCGTGTTGGTGTAATTAATATTCTTCGTCAGATGGGTGCAAATATTGAATTATTTAATCGAGCTCAGATAGGTGATGAGCCAGTAGCGGATATTCGTGTGCGTTATGCGCCGTTAAAAGGAATTGAAATCCCAGAAGATCAGGTTCCTCTAGCAATTGATGAATTTC
>JAYPBG010000386.1:0-3346 GCA_038124075.1 Gammaproteobacteria bacterium | reverse complement strand
GTATAAATATCAAGAGCCTGGGGCAGTTGATTAAATATTGCTAGGGGGCCCTGCCATTGTCTGTTAAGAATTGGGTCTTATGGTTGATTTTCTGAAGATTTTCAGCATTTACTCTGATAGCCATATCCTATATCCTCACTCCCCTTATGACGGTTGATGAGTGACGCTTTAGCGGCTTTCATCGCACCATACGATATCCAAAACAGTGAAGGACTATTGAAGAGAATATTTTATGAGCTATCTCCCCTGTGAAGTGGTTAATACTGGACCAGAACCTGATGCAGCGGTTATTTGGTTGCATGGTTTAGGTGCCAGTGGTGATGATTTTGTGCCCATCGTGCCTGAATTAAGGTTGCCTTCTGATATGCAGGTGCGCTTTATCTTTCCCCATGCACCTTCGATCCCCGTTACCATAAACGGCGGTTTAGTCATGCCTGCCTGGTATGACATTTTTGAACTATCGTTTGAAAGAAAGATTGACCATGAGCAGATTTTGGCTTCATCCAATGCCGTAGAGGCGTTGATTGAGCGTGAGCTTAATCGGGGGGTTTCGAGTGATCGTATACTGCTTGCGGGCTTCTCCCAAGGTGGTGCCGTCGTTTACCATACCGCCCTCTGTTATGATAAGCCTCTGGGGGGATTGATAACACTGTCAACCTATTTCGCAACATATGAAACGATTAACCCGCATCCTGCGAACCGTGCATTGCCGATACATCTTTTTCATGGCAGCTATGATGATGTGGTCCCGGAAGCGATGGGGCGAAAAGCAGGTGAGCGCCTGGAGGCGTTAGGTTATAAACCTCACTATAAATCTTACCCTATAGACCACAGTGTTCATCATCAAGAGATTTTAGATATATCTGAGTGGTTACAAACCTGTTTAAGTAAGCCTTAAATAAACCTGAACTTAAAGATAATAAGTTAGAGCGTCCGTTATGGAAAAATTTCGATTAGATTCAAGGCTTGAACAAGATTGTCATCTGCTAGGAAAGCGGGATGATACACACGTGCTGTTAATGGATAATGCGCTGTTTCCTTGGTTTATCTTGGTGCCAGAGACAGAGCATCAGGAACTCTATCTTCTACCTGGTGATCAAAAAGATAAGGTATATAAGAGAATAGATCAGTTTTCTCTATTTCTGAAAGAGCGATTGAGGGTTGATAAGTTAAATGTTGCCGCTATTGGCAATATCGTTAATCAGCTTCATATTCATATTGTTGGTCGACGTCATGATGATCCCTGCTGGCCTGGCGTCGTATGGGGCTTAAGTGAAAAGAAACCCTATAGCCGTGATCAGCTTAATGAGATAAAGAAAGAGATAGAAAGCGCACAGTTGGTTTAATAAAGTGTAAAAAAGGCCAATAACTGTCTTAATACTGTCTTACTTTAAGTGCTTATTGTATCCCCGCTTGTTGTTGCTAGACAGGGGGAGGAGTATACGTAATGTTAAGAAGTTAAGAAGTTGAGAAGTTGAGAAGTTGAGAAGTTGAGAAGTTGAGAAGTTGAGTGTAGAGGTAGTGTTGTATGAAGGTATCAGGCTTGGCTGTTGCCACATCCCTTATGGTTGGAGGCGCTAAGGGGTTCTCTTTTGAAGGTGCTAAGAATCATAGAGAAAAATTGGCCATGGTGTCTATAGAGCACACATATGAGAAGCGCTCGATTTTCGCAGCGAATGATTCATATGATTTGAAAGCTGCACGCCATAGTCGTCGTATAAAGTTGAGTGATGATGCAGCGCTGTCCTGTTATGAGAACGCTCGACGCATCTATTCTGCAGTGCCCATTGAGGTGATTCCTTCTCGACTTGAGCCCGTATTGCAGCATTCATTGACCTGGATGCGAAGGGGGGATTACGCCAAACTGGATGCAGCCGATTGGAAAAATCATCATGACTTTGTCATGTTTGTCTGCGATTTAGAAGATGAGGATCCTGCGGCTGCTGATGAGATGTGGGATTATCGTGATCGAGACTTTGGGTTTTCACTGAAACTGAGTGATGCCAGCCGCTTAACAATCAGTGCTGATTTGGCACGACTTTTTTTAGAGATGCATGAAGACCTTAAATTGAGAAGCCTTCCAGCTCATTCTAATCACGTTGTCTTAAGCCCCGATGACCCATTAACGCTGTGGGTAAAAAAGGGAACATCGTTCGAGCAGTTCAAACAAGACTTTTCTGAGAGGACAGGTGAACTCGGGAAACACCTGATCGTAGCATTTATGCAGGCGGCGTGTGAGTATGAAGGGTTTGATGCGTCAGAACCCTTTATGAGGGCGGGTTTAGCGCTGAATCTGGTTGAGTGGCGACAGCGTTATGTGGTGTCAGTGATGAAGTCACTGGGTATTTACAAGATGGCTCAACAGGTTGAGCAGCGTATAGGGTTGTGCCATCCAGACTTTCGAAAAGTGCTTAATATAGAGATTCAAAGGAAACTGCGTACACTGATTCATAAGGGCCTTTTGGGGCCTGAATGCCTTAAAACAGCTAAGTTACCACAGCTTATTGAGATGGCTGCAAGCAGCGCCATTAATTACCTCCACTATCATGCGGATCTTCCGGCACCCCTAACCATAACCTTAAATAAAGTGATGCCTCAAATAGCTTCGGAACTGAATCGTATGCCAGATTCTGAGTTGAAAGAGGATCTGTTAAAGATGCTGCATAACGGTTGGGTTGATTTTAAGATTATTTCACCCAAACACCGCTCACACTTTCATTTGGCTCGATCAGGCGTGTCGAATCAACCATCGCTTATGGGGTTGGCGAATGGGGCATACTGCACCATTATGTCTAAAACGTGGCAGGGGTTGAGCCGTGGTCAAGAGAGTGATCTATCCCCAATAGAATTAAGCACCTGCATACATGAAATGGTGCATGCCAGAGATTGGTTAACGAACCCCTCTGTTGTCAATAATTATAGTGGTGATCCTCTGATCCTAACGGCGATGGAGCAACGAGCCTTCTACTATCAAAATCAACTACAGCGTGAACAGCAAAAGGCAGGTTTGATCGAGAGTCCTCGTTTTAATAGTAGCCTGCATATTTATGACCATATACGCAGAGCGTATCTCAATTAGTTTTTGGAGATTGGTCTGATCGAGAGGCGCTGAAACTGATAAGTCTATGATGTCGATAAGGAGATTTATGACATGCCATATAGTTCGAACGGGATCTCTGTTCAAGCGTTACGCGACTGGGTTCAAGAGAATACAACAGAGTCACCATCGCGTGTATCCGGCTCTTTTTTTTGGCAAGAGAATCGCTATACCTTAGAACAGGTAAAACAGCATAATACATTTAATGACGGGTGGGCTGTAGATTTTAAAAGTGGGGATGTGTATAAT
>JAYPBG010000385.1:0-3359 GCA_038124075.1 Gammaproteobacteria bacterium | reverse complement strand
CTCACTGTCGCCACAGCCCTCACCTTTAATCAACCAGCACAACGGCATGTTTGGCGTGAGCACCACAGCACTGAACCTGTCTAAATTAACGGCCCCAGAACAACCGGCAACGCCGGCTAACCGTGATTCATTTAACGCATTGCAAAAAAGCATCGACCGTTTAGCCACTGACAAAGATACAATATCGAACATTAAATCAAGCCTAATAAAAAATGGCTACGCTGAACTGCCCATGTTACCAACATGCAAAAAAGATCTTTTATCCTTTTTAAATCACCAGGGCAAAGAGCACGCTTATATCAGTTTTTCTAACATCATCCCCATAAAAGAGGCGCTGCTCTCAACATCGTTGAAAGCACTGTTTTCATCCATTGTTGGAAAAGAGGCTGCTGAAGGGGTTAATGTCGATCTGCACATAAGATCCTTTATTAATAAAAACCCATCATCCAGAGAGTGGCACGCCGATCATTGTGAATTACAGCTGAGAATGATCTTTCCTCTGGTCGGTGATGCAACACAATTTTTATCGCCGGATGTCACCGAAGCGCATTTAACGCGCCATTTCCTGATGAAAGGCATGCCCGACACAAAATATGTTGGCACGGTACCCGCAGAGAAGATCAAAAGCATTCCGGAGCAGTGCGCATTAATCTACGCAAGTGAAAATAATGATCATAAACGGGGATTGCTAGCAGAATGCCCTCCCCTACCTCACAGAACACCCCCTCCGCCCTCACAACAGCCTGAAGACCTTAAACGCGCTTTTCTGGTGATTGACTTTACTTAACAACACCTTACTTAACAACACCTGACTTAGAGTTAGGCCGCGTCTTTTTGCCGAGAGTAAGTCTCTTCATATACCTCATCTAAATGATCACCGCGCGTCAACAAGTACTCAAAACACGACAAAGAGGCTTTAGCGCCTTCGCCCATCGATATAATAATCTGTTTAAAAGGCACCGTGGTAACATCCCCACAGGCAAATATACCTGCCTCGGATGTTTCACACTTGTCATTGATGATAATTTCATCAAACCTGGTTCGCTTGACCAAATCACCTAAAAATTGACTATTAGGTTGCAACCCAATTTGGATAAAAACCCCATCCACATCGACCTTATTGACAGCTTCCGTATCGCGATGCACATATTCGATACCACTTACTTTCCCACTGTTCGCCAGGATCGAACGCGTCGCTACATGGGTCTTGATCTGGATATTGTCTCTTTTCAGAGCCTGATCCACCAATACTTTGTCAGCTTTGAGCTCTCGCATGAACTCAAAGATGATAACCGATTTGACGATGCCCGCTAAATCCAATGCCGCCTCAATACCAGAATTACCCCCACCAATCACAGCCACATCCTTATTTTTGAAAAAAGGCCCATCACAGTGAGGGCAGTAAGCAACCCCTTTACCTGAATACTCTTTCTCTCCAGGAACCCCCAGCTCTCTCCACTTGGCGCCGGTTGCAATAATTATTGACTTAGTATGAATCACCTGACCGGATGACAGCTCTACACTCTTGATATCACCCTGTTCGATCTTAGAGACTCTTAAGTGCTCCTTAATGGTAACGTCGTACTCTTTTAAATGAGTGTAGAGTGCACTCGACAGCCCCGGCCCAGTGGTCATTGGAACAGATATTAAATTTTCAATACCCATGGTATCCTTCACCTGACCTCCAATTCGGTCCGCGATGAGCGTGACTTTTAAACCTTTACGAGCGCTGTATATTGCTGAACTGACCCCAGCAGGCCCTCCTCCGACCACAACGACATCTTGCAACGATAACTGTGCGCTGGATTCTTCTGTTGTGGATGATGCATATTGAGTCAATTTTTCAATAAGCTCAGATGCAGTGACGTTGCCGTCTTGAAAGCGCTCACCATTCAGATAGACGCTCGGTACGCCTTGAATATCACGTTCTTGGATCACATCTTGGAACAGACCACCATCAATCATTTCGCTCGATATATTTGGGTTCAGTAACGCAAACTGGTTCAAGGTTTGAACCACTTCGGGGCAATTATGACAACTTAAACTGATAAACACTTCGAAGGATAAAGGTTTACCAATTCGTGATATAAGAGCTACGATCGAATCATCTAGCTTTATAGCTGTACCAGAAGCTTGCAATATCGCCAGTACCATTGAGTTAAATTCATGACCCGATGGTATACCTGAAAAATGAATACCCGTATCAGCCCCCTTCTTCTCTAAAAAAAAGCTAACTGGAGAGCGCAAATCAATGCCCTCACGGATCTCTAGATGAATTTTTTCACTGACACCTGCAATGTCAGAAAGAAAAGCAATGAGCTCAGATCGTTTGGGGTGCTCACCGCTAGAAAGTACCAGTGTAACGTCATTTTTCATGCTGGCAGTGTAGTTTTTTAAGGTCTGCTTAATCTCTTCTGTTAACATAATCAATCCACCCTAAGTTTGCTTGGATACGCAGGTGCCAACTGTGTTGACACCCGCTTGACACTATATTTTTCCGACAAGGTCCAAAGAGGGGGCCAGCGTCTCTTCGCCCTCCTTCCAAGCTGCTGGGCAGACCTCTCCTGGATTATTTGCCACATATTGTGCCGCTTTTACTTTTCTCAGCAAATCCTCTGCGTCTCTTCCAATACCTTCTGCGGTAATTTCCATTGCCTGAATGATACCTTCAGGATCAACTACGAAGGTACCTCGATCAGCAAGCCCTTGGCCTTCACGCATAACATCAAAGTTGCGGGTGATTTCGCCTGTTGGATCTCCAATCATGGTATATTGAATTTTCCCAATGGTCTCGGATGAGTCGTGCCAAGCCTTATGAGTAAAGTGCGTGTCCGTCGAAACGGCATAGATCTCAACCCCTTTCTCTTGAAACTCGTTGTAGTGGTCAGCCAAATCGCCCAACTCCGTAGGGCAGACGAAAGTAAAATCCGCAGGATAGAAGAAGAAAACAGCCCACTTCCCTTTAATGTCATCACTGGATACATCCAAGAAAGCCCCATTTTTGAATGCTGTGGCTTTGAACGGTTTAATGCGGGTATTAATAAGTGCCATTGTGGTCTCCTTGTCTAAAGTATTTAATGTTTGATCTGTATTCACTATAACCCCACCTCTATGATCAGTATAATTGATTGTTTCTATATCTATGATCTATAATCTAGATCATAGATATAGATTATAGATCCATAGGAGATGATTAAGTGATCACCATTAAGCAGTTACGTTACGCGATAGCCCTTGAAAAAACGCTCCATTTCAAGAAGGCTTCTGAGAATTGCCATATTAGTCAATCCACGCTAAGCACCGCGTTAAATAGTCGCTGGCGCGAAATAGATTGCTCAAATTCACGCCGCCTTCTTGTG
>JAYPBG010000384.1:0-3373 GCA_038124075.1 Gammaproteobacteria bacterium | reverse complement strand
CTATCGCCCTGGGCAACGTATTCGATTTGAGTGGGTCCCACTGGATGAAGCGGTGCAGGCCTCAAGGGATAAAGAGGCCTGCTTGACTGAATGGATGAAAGGTGAATGGATGAAAGGTGAATGGATGAAAGATGTCACTTAGGTCGCGTTTAAACAGGCTTCACTTAAGGTCTGTAAGAGGTTCGTCATAATCAATTCGAGCGCCGCTTGTTTGAAGCGTTCGCTTTGTACGCTCAGTGACATTGTGCCATTTAATGTAGCGCTGTAGACCGCGATACCGGGGCTGCTTGAGGCCATATGGGTGGCCCAGGAGAATGCTTGCCAATCGATGTCGCCACTTAATGTGCAGCGGCCTAAGCTGTTGACCAGTAGGGTGGGGGGGGCGCTATCGAAGAGCAGCAGACTGGGTTCCCACAGCATTTTGATTAAATTTTTAATGAAAGAGTAAAACTGTTGATGCTCTCCTTTGTTGAGTGCATTAATAAGACCGTTTCGGCATGTCTGTGCTAAATCCCAAAAAGCGTCCTTCGATGCCTGCAGTAAAATTTTCTGTTCAATGACGGAAACGTAGGCACCTAGGGCGTGGCGATCTATGCTAGGAGAGACACGGTCTCGTAATGAGATGGGGTTGGAGAGGGTCATGAGTTGATAATTGCCGAACGACTTGGGTAACACCTTAGCACAGGCCAATAAGCTGGCGGCTGTGAGTGCGCCGTACATCGTTGTGTTATGACGGCGGCAAGCGCTCACGAGTGCTTGAGTCTCTTCATTAGAGATGAGCGTTCGAGCAATGCTGAGCGTTGGTCCGGCTGCCGTTTTGTGTTGCGGTGGCAGTGCCGGTGAGAGTAGAGGGGTGCGTGTTGAAAGAGACAGCGCATAATCAGGCTTTGCAGACATTAATTTAAAGTGTCGATACCGTTCTGGTTGATGCTCGGCCAGGGCTTTAAGGGTAGAGAGTCTCTTAGTGCTGTTAGGTGGATGAGATAACGTGGTTGATGCGTGCTTTTCATCAGCCGTTTCATCAGCCGCGATGGCGAGAGCGGCCTGTAGAAACTCTTCCATCAGGGCGAGCGATGAGGTGGCGTCGGAAATGCTGTGGTGATAAATATGCAGAAGATCGATGCTGCTAATCGATCGGTCACTTGGGTTTACATTTTTGATCAGTATAAAACGGATCAGTGACTCTTTTTCAGGGTGGATCGGTTGACGAATCTCATCGGATAAGAGGTTTTTCCAGAGTGTAGCGTCATCGCTCTCAATCATGTGGATGGGAATGGTTGGCCCATTTTGTTGGTTTTGATGATGTTCAAACTGTGGGTGTCCCTTTCTGTTTAAGGTGATTTTGCACCGTAAAAAAGGGTGGTTCTCTTTGAGTTGTTGTGCAGCCTTTTTTAATAAGGGCTCGGATAAAACGGGTAAAGAGGGGGTGTGACCAATGCGAAGGGCGCTACCACTGATGCCGTAACCATTTTTCTTTATTGAGTGATAAAAGTAGGACTCCATTGGGTTTAGGGGTTCTTCGAGTGGTTCAGGTGTCTCTGCGTGAGCGGGTGTCGATGAGAGTGCTGATGGGCGTTGTGTGGTATAACATCGGTGCAGTGAGTGCGACGGGTAGGGTGGCTGCATCAGGGGCGTGCGGTGATATGCTCGGCTTTGTAAACCTGAAAGGTGAGGGGGTACAGAGAGTGAGCCCCGTTTCAGTAAAAGAGGGGATATGAAGGCGCTACCCCGATGCCCACCATCCCGATGTCGGTGAAGGGTGGGCACCAGAGAAGCAGATGGCATCGGAGAAACAGATTGAGTAACGCCGTGGTGCGGTATGTGGGTCGATAAAGCAGGTAGATTACAGATGAGATGAGTCCTCTTTAGGTGTGGTGATGCCAGGTATCCTTTTAAAAAAGTCCAAGCTTTCAGGGTTACTGATGGCGCCTAAATTATTAACCGGCTGCCCATTGATGATACTTTTTACGGCCATCTCAACGGTTTTTCCGCTGAAGGTGCGAGGTATATCAGGCACTGCGGCTATGGTTGCGGGTACGTGGCGCGGTGTGGTGTTGCTTCGGATGGTGGTGCGAATTTTTTTTGTCAATGCTTCATCCAGCGCCACATCAGGGCGTAAGCGAACAAAGAGTACGATGCGCGTATCCCCTTCCCAAGCTTGGTCAACCACGACAGATTCAATGACTTCATCGATTTTTTCAACTTGTCGATAGATTTCAGCCGTTCCGATGCGTACGCCGCCAGGGTTGAGTATGGTATCCGACCGACCATGAATGATGACGCTTTCCTCGGGTGTCAGCTCTGCAAAATCGCCGTGTGCCCAGATCTGGTCAAACTTATCGAAGTAGGCGTTGTGGTACTTTTCACCGTTTTTATCGCCCCAAAATCCGACCGGCATAGAGGGGAAGGGGGTTTTGCAGACCAGTTCGCCTTTTTCACCGATGACCGACTGACCCTCTTCATTCAGTACATCGACATCCATCCCGAGGCCGCGGCACTGCAGTTCGCCTTCTCTAACGGGGAGTACTGGGTTACCCAGTGCAAAGCAGGAGATGATGTCGGTCCCACCCGAAATGGAGGCCAGGCAGAGATCTTCTTTGATGTTGCGATAGATGTATTGATAACTGGCGGGGCTGAGCGGTGAGCCTGTTGACATGACGGTTTTCAGCGACGAAAGATCGAACGTTTCCGCAGGCTTGATGCCCTGTTTTTCAAGCTCAGCGTAGTAGCGGGCACCGGCACCAAATGCGCTGACGCCTTCGCGCTCGATCATTTTGAGTAGGGTGTCGGTCTGAGGATGAAAAGGGTTCCCATCATAGAGCACGGTGGTGGCGCCCGTTTGCAGTGTGGATGTCAACCAGTTCCACATCATCCATCCGCAGGTGGTAAAAAAGAAGTGGGTATCTTTTTCGCTGAGGTCCGTATGCAAGCGCAGCTCCTTCGCGTGCTGGAGTAAGGTGCCGCCCGCCGAATGCGTGATGCATTTAGGTTTGCCCGTGGTGCCGGAGGAGTAGAGAATAAAGGCGGGATGATTAAACGGCGTCGCAACGTAAGCGGGTTCATCATCTTTGTTGAGCGCAGCACCCGTGTCGAGTGCTTTGTCCCATGTCACGCCGATGGGGTCATGGCTGCCTAAAATGGGCACTGTGACGACGCTTTTTATCGATGGGATCTGTTGGCGAAGGTGATCAACATGATCGGTAATGCTGTGTTGACGCCCTTTGTAGTGATACCCGTCTGCGGCAATAAGGATTTTAGGTTCGGTCTGTCCAAAACGGTCCAAAATACTCTGCACACCAAAATCGGGTGAACAGGTGGTCCAAATGGCCCCGATGCCTGTTGTTGCGAGCATCGCGATCACCGTTTCGGAGAC
>JAYPBG010000383.1:0-3378 GCA_038124075.1 Gammaproteobacteria bacterium | reverse complement strand
CAGCCATACCCGCCAACGGTGGTTTATCTGCTGCAAGAAAGAGTGCAGCCGCCAAAGGGATCAATACAACATAGCCCGCATCTGCAGCCAAACTGGACAACACCCCCGCCAAGGTCACAATAAAACTGAGCCATCGCCCACGCGTCGAGAGCACAATCCGCTTCAGCACAACCCCCAGCAACCCAGAGCGTTCAGCAATACCCAGCCCCAGCATGGCAACCAACACCGGGCCAAGCGGTGCAAAGCCTGTAAAGTTGCTCACCATATGGGTGAGCATGTACCTCACCCCTTCAGAGCTGGTCAGGCTCGACACATAGACTCGATCTCCCGTTAAAGGGTGAAGTGCGGACCAGCCCAAACCCGCAGCACCCGCAGAGAGCAGCACAAGCAGAGCGATCAATCCAATAAAGAGGAGTGTAGGATGAGGTAATTTATTACCCAATGCTTCAAGCTTCAATAAGCCATGAGTCATATTGATCATAACCGCGAGCACCTTCTCAGGTTGATATTTATGAGTGTGCAGCTCAACCCTTTCAGCGACCTCCCCGCGCTTTTGACTCAATATCTCTTTTTATTGAGTCTGGCAGGGTCATTTTCTGCTGATCTCGGATACTCCAAGAGATCATTGTGCTCGAACCAATAGCGGCAATACTGTCAAGTTGATTACTTTCCATCAGGTACTTTAGCTCAAACCCATCATCTTTAATATTGGTTAGCTTCATGCCAATGGTTAGAAGGTCTGGATAGGTTACAGCACGCACATATTTGCACTGCTGCTTGGCGACAATTAAACCCACCTGATGCTCATTAGCGTAATCCATTAAGCCAACCTGCTCGAAAAATGAGACTCGGGCTGTCTCCATATAACGAAAGTACGCGACATTGTTCACGTGCTGCATGGCATCCATATCACCCCATGCCACTGGCAGCTGAATATGGATGGGATAATTTTCAAGCGTTTCAAGTGCTGTTTTAGACATATCAAACTCATCCTTCGTCACTTACATACTCTACATACTCTACATTAGCAATACCATACCTTAACAGCTCAATACAACTCAAGCGTGCCCCTCTGAGGCATCCCGCCCACCGGGCAAACCGAGCAAATGTGCGCTGTGCTCAGCAAAACCAGCACCGGCATTATCATAAAAATTAAACACTTCATCGATACCTGCGTCTAGTAGCTCTTGCTTTTCATCATCATAAGCAACAACACCTGCTGTTTTACCTCGATAACCGGCCCTTTTAAGCTGTTTGATGGCTTCCAACATGTCGAGGTAGTTTGGCACCGCAAACATCACCAGCTGCACCGTATCAAAATCAACGTGAGACCAAAACTCAGGGTCCTCTACATCGCCTTTTACCACGCAGCGGCCCGCCTGCTTTTGCTTCAATACCAGAGCGCGATCAACATCAACCCCCCCAACAGGGACATTCAGCTCTTTCTCAAAGACATCATACGCACCCGTGCCCACACGCCCCATGCCCATCACTAACACCGTAGCGTCCGGCGGTGGAGAAAATTGATCCTCCGGCAACCCAATTTTTCGTTCAAATCGCTTTAAAATATGACCCCATTGAGAGTAGTATCGATGCGCCCTAGCATTTAATATTCCAGAGAAGGCAAACGAAAATGATACCGCCAAGGCCATAATCACCAACCACTCTTTGGGCAGCAAGCCCAAGGGCACCATCATCGCGCAGACAATTAATCCAAACTCACTGTAATTAGACAAGCTCAACGCAGACAGAAACGCGGTACGGCTGCGTAGACGAAAACCAACCAAAAGTAAAAAGAAGAAAAAGGCTTTAAAGGGCAACGCAACAGCCATGATCAAGGCCACACCCAGCATATCCATCGTAGGCAGTGCGGTAAAACCAATGGATAAGAAAAATCCAATTAAAAATAAATCTTTAAAGTCCATCAGTGATTTAGACAGCTCCGCTGCTTTAGTGTGCCCACTGAGCAAGACAGCAACAATCAATGCACCCAAATGCGCTTTAAGCCCCACCCACTCAAATAACTCGCCAGCCGATAAAGCCAGAAAAAAGCCTGCCAAGGGTAAGAGTTCGCCATGCCCACTGCGCTGCAGAAGCAAGCCTAACAGAGGTCGGATCATCGGCAACAGTAACAACAACAGCGCCCAAGGCGACGGCGCTTTGCCCGAGGCTATGGTCACAAACAGCACTGCGGCAATATCTTGAATGACCAAAATTCCGATCGCCACCTGACCGTGACGTGCACGCATTTCACCTCGAGCTTCTAAAAACTTCACCGCACACACCGTGCTGCTGAAACTCACCGAAAAGCCAATCAATGACGCCGCTTGCCAATCTAAATTGACAAAATAGGTCATGCCCAAACCCGCCAAGAAGGCGCTGTTAATAATGGTTAAGCCGGTAATCAACCCCATATGGGTACCCGCACTGGCCCAAATTTCCTTTTTAAACAATGACTCCACATTGAGCTTGAGACCAATCGTGAACAGGAGCAACGTCACACCCAGTTCGGACAACACCTCTAGGGCGGGATGCGGTTCAAAGCCATAAGCATGCAGACCAAAACCGGCCAGTAAATAGCCTACTAACGGCGGCAAACCGATCTGCTTTGACAGAAAGCCACATGCAAATGCCATTAGGATCCATAGCGTAATCATAGCACCTCGATATTGAGTATATGGTTTATAAATTGTAGTGCACACAGCAGCAAGTGGACACTGAACGCGGAGATTAAAACTGGACACTGAACGTGGCAATTTGCGTATTATTTAGACGTATTTTGCCTTGACTCAATACAAAACCACACTTATAGTACCAGGCCACTATAATATTAGACTGACATCATGGGTATTTAAAACATGTTAACCACCAATCCCGTTTCTAATCCCTCTATACCTAAGTCATCTTGTCCTCAAAGTGCACCCTCCACGCATTCTGACCGAAACACCCGCTTACCGACTCGAAGCACCTCTCTGCTCAAACCCTTAAACAAATTAGGGCTTATAGTGCTTGCTGCGGCATCGTCCAGCGCTGCATCGTCTAGAGTCACCGCTCTATCGGCTCAGCCCACAGAGCCCACAATGCGAAAATTAAAGCTTCTTGACTTCGATCTCGACTTTTCAATGCCTACAACGGAGCGCGCATACTGTAACCGCTCTACTGAACCTGGTCAAACTGATCAATGCGCCTATTTAACCAAGTCTCCCGCTAGAGCGTCCGATTTCTCATGGTCTCACATGGTGTATACTAACCATATTCACCAACACTTCAACAGCGCTAATAACAACTGGGACTCAGACTTTTGGCAAGACGATGATTACTACTGCTATATCCGCTAATTAATTAAGTGATGTCCTTTTGATTTTGTTTCTGCAGATC
>JAYPBG010000382.1:0-3379 GCA_038124075.1 Gammaproteobacteria bacterium | reverse complement strand
TTTGGGTTATTTGGGTTATTTGGGTTATTTGGGTTATTTGGGTTATTTGGGTTATTTGGGTTATCTGACATGCTGGCTCACACTCTTTACTTCTCTTTTAACTTCTCTTTTAACCACATCATCAATCATGGTATTTAAACGTTTTAAAGCACCCACATTATCTGCAAGAAATGCAGAGGCGCTTTTTACCTGAGCATCATAGCGGCACCGATCCGTTAGCAACTCACCAACAGCCTCAGCAAGCGCCTCTTGAGTCTGCACGGTTTCAATACCTTCTACCGCCTTCAGTTGATCATAAATAAACTGAAAGTTAAACATATGCGGACCCACGACAACCGGTATGTGAGCCGCAATCGGTTCAAGCACATTATGCCCCCCCCGTTCAATCAAGCTCCCCCCCACAAAGGCAACGTGGCTCATCGCATATAACGCAACCAACTCACCCATGGTATCACCCACATAAACATCAACAGACGCGTCAGGCTGCTTAACATCGCTGCGTCGAGCAACCTGCCAACCCGCCTCTTTACTCAAAGCCGCCACAGCCTCGAAACGTTCTGGATGCCTTGGCACCAATATCAGCAACGGTGAAGCCTGCTGATCGTAGGTGATGCGCTCATGCAGACACTTAAAGGCCTCCAGAATCAACTCATCTTCACCTGGGTGCGTACTGGCTGCGATCCAAACAGGTCGATTCATTGAGCGTAACGACAAACGGCCGGCCTGCAACACCTTCTGATCAATGGCAATATCAAATTTGACACTGCCCGTGCGTTCTAACGCGGCGCTGGGCAACCCCAACTCAATAAATCGTGCTCCATCCGCTTCCGCCTGAACAGCCACCTTGGTCAATTGCGTCAACATCGTGCGCGTCAACACGTTAAAGCGCTGATAGCCCCGTGCAGATTTTTCAGAGAGGCGCGCATTGGCCAGGATGATTTTACAGTGCGCTTTATGCGCATAATGGATCATATTGGGCCAGAGTTCTGTCTCCATAATAATCAACAACTGGGGATCCAAGCGCTTGATGAACAGGCGCATCGTCCAACCACAATCATACGGTGCATAACAGTGGATCACTTTATCACCCCAACGCGAAACAACTTGATCAGACCCTGTAGGCGTTGTTGTTGTGACAACAATAGGGCAGCCAGAAGGCCCATAACGCTCCAAAAGACCATCAATCATAGGGGCCGATGCCAGCACCTCACCGACCGATACGGCATGAACCCAGATCGGCCTGCACCGTGACATCTCTTTGATAGAGCGAGACAAAGGGCCTGTCAACGCAAAGCGTTCTGGTATACGCTGAGCATAGGCCGGTGCACTGCGAGCGCGCCATATCAAACGACCCAGCAGCAAAGGGGTTGCAAGGATAAAAGCTAGGCTATACATTTGCCTATACATACTCATATTTTTGCTCCACTGTTTACTTTATAGAGAGGATCTCACCATCAGCCGGTCCAACGCCCAACCAACAACGCCCTCAAAGAGCAGCGCTCACCTTTGGAAAAAAGAGTTTGCTCACCCTCGGTTCTGGCTCACATGGCTTGGTCTCGGCCTGCTGCGCATCACCGTCTACTTGCCCGCTCAGTGGCGTAAGCACATAGCGCGCACGTTTGGGCTAACGCTATACCGTCTAGCCAGTCGAAGGCGTCATATTACCGAAACCAACATCAAGCTCTGCTTTCCCGAGCTCACACTGCAAGAACAAGATCAGCTTGTCAAACAGGTCTTTATTGAAAATATGCTCGGATTACTCGAAACAGGGCTTCCCCTATGGGGCAACCGAGAGAAACTCCGTTCGAAGGTAAGCTTTGATGGTATGGAGACCCTTGAAGCCGCCTACGCCCAAGGGAAAGGGGTCATTCTTGTCGGAGCACACTACTCATCTCTGGACTTGGGTGGCTTCCTATTCTCACTCTTTTCCCCTGTTGATGTGCTCTATCGACCCCACAAGAACCTACTGTTTAACCACTTTTTGGTTCACTCACGCCGTCAATTCTGTAACGAAGTCATCCCTAAAAACGATATGCGCGCCATTATACGCTGCTTAAAACAAGGGAGTGTATTTTGGTACCCTGCTGACCAAGACTACGGTGCCAAGCACTCAGTATTTGCCCCCTTTTTCGGGGTCAATGCCGCAACGATCAACGTAACAAGCCGGCTCGCCAAGGTCAACGCATCACCTACACTCATATTCAGTTGCCACCGGACCTCAGATAACCGCTACCATATTCGAGTCACACCACCACTTGACAACATGCCCTCAGGAAATGACGTGGCCGACGCCACCCAAGTAAACCGCGGCCTAGAAGCCGAAATACGTCGCTACCCGGCTCAATATATGTGGGTCCATCGACGCTTCAAAACGCGCCCTAACGGCGAACCTTATCTCTACTAAAGCAAGAGCAATACACAGTAAGGCTATCGTGACAGCGCACAATCGAGAATGGCGTGCTGATCAGCCAAACAGTGATCCACTTGTGCCAACGCCGTTTGCAAAACCTCACTCACACTGCTCGGCTCCCCTTCCTGTTCTATTGAAACAGCCGGCCGCTCCAGAGCCGCCGAAAGCTGCTTCAACCCAGGGTCATCCGTGACCACACAGTGAGCCTGTGAGAGCAGGTCGACCGCCTCGTCCAGACTGGCCGAGCCCACCAAATTGATCAATCGACCGGAAGACGTACCCTCTGCTGCGCGCACAATGGCTTTAGCAAAAGCGCGCTGCTTAGCCGTACCCAACAGCCAGACCTGATACCCTCGAACCATTAAGCCTTCCGCCAACTGCCCATACTGCTCTGCTGAAAAGGCAGGTGCTTTTTCTGTTCGGGACACTTTTAATACGGACCCAGCAACAGAGCCGCCTACCGTATGTTGTTCCCTAGGGCACAAAGCAACAATAGGACCACGCTCATAACGCAGATTAAACTTATCACACACCTCTTTTGCTTTAGAGAAATACGTCATCAAATGCGGCATGGGCAGCGTGCTTGGCAAAGACGCCCCTTCTGGATAGGCCAGTGCAGCAAAGCGCTCCATCAGTGAAGGGTACTGCTCTTCACGTAAAACACGCACGTCGTTCAGCAGTGCATAACGCATTTCACCCCGCCAACCAATACGTACCGGAACTTTTGCAGCAAAGGGAACGATGGCAGATTTAAACGAATTAGGCAGCACAATGGCCTGACCGTAACCCTCTTTACGAAGGGTCTGCCCAAGCTGACGCCGAAGCCCCAACCCCAACTTCCCATGCCCCAAAGGCATATCAATGACCCTACGCACTTCAGGCATGCGGTTATACAGGGGCGCACTCCAACCGGGCGCCAGCACATCAATAATGCAGCTACTGCCAGAAGCATCACGATGCAGATCAATC
>JAYPBG010000381.1:0-3388 GCA_038124075.1 Gammaproteobacteria bacterium | reverse complement strand
TCCCTATACCGACCGCGGCAATCCAAGCCGCACCGCGCGCATTGGCATCGAGCGGATATTTAATTTGTTGAATTTGACAACCCAGTACATCGGCCAGCAGTTGGCACCAAACCGATGAACGAGCCCCACCCCCCATACATGCCAGCTGGGTAATCGGTCGCCGTATCATCTTTTCAACCGAGCACTTTAACCAACGGCTGTTTAACGCCACACCTTCATAGACCGCACGCACGATCTGCGCTTTGGTGGTCGACAGTGAGAGGTGGTGAAGCCCACCCCGCAGATGAGGGTCTTCCACCGGTGTCCGCTCACCGTTAAGCCAAGGCGTAAAAAGTACGCTGCTTTTTGTCGTGGCAACACGCTCCACCATCTCATCCAACATAGGGTAGAGATCGGCCGCCGCCATATCGGAAAAAAATGTCTCATGCAGATAGCTCAGACAGGCACCCGCTGTCTCCTGCTCATTCGCCAGAAAGTAACGACCAGGCACGGCCGCAGGTAGGGTCGCCATATTGCGAAGCAGGTCGGTTCTCTTCTTTGGCATATGACAGCTGAGCCAACTTGACGTACCTAAATAGAGATGCGGATCATAGTCAGCAACGCGACCTGAACCGATGCATGCGGACTGTATATCAGGGCTGCCAGCAATGACAGGCAGAGGCTGATGACCAGGCAGACCGAGCTGTTCGGCGGCTTCAGGCAGAACCGTTCCAAGCCGATGCGTAGATGCGACCAAATCCGGTAATTTAGATCGATCAACACCGACCCGCTCTATCAGCTCGTCGCAATAGTGAATATTATTTGGGTCGCGGTTGTCGGTCAGCCAGAGCAGCGCGGCTGTATCGTAGGTGGTCGCAGCCACACCGGTCAGTTTAAAATTGAGGTAATCTTTGGGTTCTAAAAAACAGTGAGTCTGTTGATAGAGTTCAGGGCGCGCCGCTTTAAGCCATAAGATATGGGCCAATGTATCTTTGCCCGACCGGGTGGGTACGCCGCCCGTCAACTGAATCCAACGCAGAAGCGTTCTGACGCCATACCCTTGAATGGAAGGAAAGCCGCCAATTACTCTCTGAACCGACGCCGCCCCTCGCGCATCCATCCATGTGAGCGCATTCATCAGCGGTTGGCCCTGCCGATCGATCGGCACTGTGCCTGACCACTGCCCAGTGCAGCAGACGGCGGCAATCGTTAATGCGCCCTGCCCATGACGTATCGGTTGCCCATCACGCATAAAGTGCCGCGCCATCAACCGACGCGTCGTCGCACAAATCACCTGCCACCATTGATCGGGTGACTGCTCAGCGCCCCCGCCATCCAAAAGGTAGAGATCCGTAGCGCCGCGCTCACTGTCGATGATATCGCCTGTCAGAGAGACTAAGGCAACTTTGGGCCCGGATGTCCCTAGATCAATGGCTAAAAAGAGGGGGGCGCCATCCTTGCGGGTATCTGTTATGTCCATAAATCCGTTTAGTCATTATTTAATTTTTTTGCAGTGCATGCGAGTGCATGCTTATTAGCACCGAGAAGAACAGGTAGGACAGGCAGGATCACGCTTGAGCGTTAAACGACGCCACTCGGTATGCAGTGCATCAAAAAGTAACAATGCACCTTGCAGTGGGCTGCCGATGTTGGCAAGCAGTTTTATCGCTTCCAAGGCCTGCATTGAACCTATGATACCCACAAGCGGCGCCAATACACCGCTTTCACTGCAGCTTAATGGCGTCTCATCCACCTCTTGATAGAGGCAGCGGTAACACGGGCTCTCTTTTTCTCTCGGATCAAACAGCGAAATTTGTGCTTCCATTTGAATAGCGGCTGCCGAGACTAAAGGCAGGCCGTACTTAACGGATGACGCATTAATTAAAAATCGCGTTGCGAAATTATCGCAACAATCGACAATAAGATCAACACCCTCAAGAAGTGCGGGCGCAGATGTCTCTGTAAACTTTTGATCAAGGGCGTCTATGGTGATGGTCGGATTTAGTTTTTCCAGCGTCCGCTTGGCTGAGACCGCTTTGTTCAGACCCACCGTTTCATCATTGTGGATAATTTGGCGCTGCAAGTTGCTGCGTTCGACGCAATCGTGATCAATGAGCCTCAGCTCACCGACACCGGAGGCTGCCAAATAGTAAGCGGCCGATGCCCCCAAACCGCCCAAACCTACAATGGCCACGCAGCTGCTTAACAGGCGCTCCTGCCCTTCTGTATCCATATGCGGCAGTAAAATATGCCGACTGTAGTGGACGAGCTGTTCGTCAGTGAGTGTGGTGTCCATTGAGCGCCTACCAATTCTCTACAACAACAGTACCTACAACAACAGTACCTACAACTACAATATCGACAACACTATCGTTTAAAACGTTTCTAACTAACACGTTTCTAATCTCTTTTAGTGCCTTCTGTTATGCGTTCATGCCCAGCCAGATCGCGCACAGTCGCAATATCAACAAACCCTGAACGGGCCAAACAGTCTCGCACTTTTTCACCTTGTTCATACCCATGCTCGATCAATAATCGCCCACCCTCTACAAGCCTGGGTAACGCTTGCTCTACCAAACGCTCAATGATCGCCATCCCCTCTTGCGCTGCAACCAATGCTAAAGCAGGCTCAAACCGCAGGTCTCCCTCCTGGAGGTGCGGCTCTTGCTCGCCAATATAAGGCGGGTTACTGACAATCAGATCGAACCGGCCTTGCACCGATTCCAGCAGATCTGAGTGCATAAAGGCCACGTTTGACAGTGCAGCGGATTGAGCATTCTCTTCTGCGATCTTTAACGCGTCATGCGAGATATCCACGCCCAAGAGCTGCGCCTTAGGTAGCTCACTGCCAAGCGCTAACGCAATAGCACCACTGCCAGTCCCGACATCGACAATGCGCACACCCTTTTCACCCTTTTCACCCTTTTCACCCTTTTGGGCCTGGGCATGAACAGGGGCATGCTCTGCGCACACCGCAAGCGCCCGTTCGATCAGCAGCTCTGTCTCAGGGCGTGGAATCAGCACATCGGGGGTCACTTTTAACGTTAAACTCCAAAAAGCCCGTTCACCCATAATATAAGCTACAGGTTCACCTTGTCGACGCCGCTCTACAAGCTGCCCAAAATGTACGCGCTCCTCATGGGTCAGTCGGTAATCCGGCGCCATAAAGAGAAAGGATCGCTCTTTTTTTAATACAAACAGCAGCAGCACTTCAAGATCAATACGTGCAGATGGCGAATCAGGCAGAAGCTGATTGGCCTGCTGACAGAGCAGGCGCAGCGACCCATGCAAAACACGCTTTTCATTCATAGGCTCACTCATAGGCTCACTCATAGGCTCATGCCCCCCCCTACTCTCTACTGCTGCTCGATCGCTGCCAGCTGTTCGGCGTGGGGCTCACGGATCCAGG
>JAYPBG010000380.1:0-3402 GCA_038124075.1 Gammaproteobacteria bacterium | reverse complement strand
CACCCGCACTAAAGATTGATCCCGATGTGATTTTTGTTGCCATTTTAATTAAATTCCTTATATTATCCTATTGCGACCGAAGTTCCGAAGTAATCATCCGCAGCGCCATCAAATGCTGTTAGTTTAGTCGGTTGTGCAGATAGGTCATTAGCATCATAGACATAGACTGAACCAGAGTCAGTTGCATTGTCGTCGTCTCTGTGTGCACCAACAATGATCTTATCATCAACAATCAAGACCGGAGCTCCGAAATAATCAGACGCGGCACCATCAAATGCTGTTAGTTTTGTTGGTTGTGCAGATAGATCGCTTGCGTCATAGACATAAACTGAACCAGAGGTAGATCCATTGTCATCGTCGCCAGTCGCACCAACCACGATCTTATCAGAATTGATAGAAACTGAACCCCCAAACCCATCACCCTGAGCAGCGTCAAACGCAGTTAGTTTCGTTGGTTGTGCAGATAGGTCATTAGCATCAAAGACATAGACCGAACCAGAGGCAGATCCGTGATCATCATCGCTGGATGCACCGACGACGATCTTATCGGCAGAAACGTCAACTGAAGATCCAAGCTGATCTTGCGCAGCACCATCAAATGCTCTAAGTTTCGTTGGTTCTCAGGTTAAGTCATTTATATCATAAACATAGACTGCACCAGAGTTAAGTATCCCATTGTAATCGTCCCTAGTTGCGCTGACAACTAACTTTTCATCACTGACTGCCATTGTCCATCCGAACCTATCGTCTTCGGTACTAGCAGAAGGGGTTAGTATAACCGGATCTGCAGATAAATCGTTCACATTATAAACTCTAACTTCGGAACTCTTAAATGAAGAAACGAAAAGTTTATCGCCCATAACGCAGATATCGTCATTGGTTGTGTTAGAACTTAGATCTGTTTCGATAGTTATCTTTGTCGGCTGATCTGTCAAATTATTGGCATCATAGACGTAGACTGATCCGGAACTCTTGCTACGAATAAAGATCTTATCAGAAGTTGCCGCAGAACTATTCCCAAATCTAGCAGTCTCATCACCATCGAATGCAATTAGCTTCGTTGGTTGCGCAGATAAATCATTTATATCATAGACATAAGCTGCTCCGCCATCATATCCATTATTGTTGCTATCGCCATATGCGCCAACAACCAACCAACTTGCAGATGGTGCCGGAGCTGGTTCTGGAGATGATTCCGAGTCCGAAGATGTAGTTGTCGTCGTTGTGTATGATATCGCGACTGATTGTCCAAAATAATCATACGATGCAGCATCTGGAGCAGTCAACTTTGTTGGTTGTGCTGTTAAGTCATTAGCATCATAGACGTAGACTGCACCATTATGTGTCATCCCATCGTCGTTGCTATTATATGCACTAACGACAAGCGTATCGCCAACATAAGAAAGCATTCCCCCGAATGTATGATATGCTGCAGCGTCTGGAGCAGTTAACTTTGTTGGTTCTGCTGTTAGGTCGTTTGCGTCATAGATGTAGATCGATCCAGAGTTTGTCGGGTCGTCGTCCCCATAAGAACCAATGACAATCTTGTCGTCAAAGATAGCAACCGATTTACCAAAACTGTCATTTAACGCGACATCAGATGGCACCAACTTAGTTGGTTGTGCTGTCAAATCATTCGCGTCATAAACATAGGCCGCACCAGAGTCAGCAGTTGTACTGGAAGGATTTGATTCGTCATCTCCATATGCACCAATGACAATTTTATCTTCAGAAATAGCAACTGCGTTAGCGAACAATTGATCGTCAGCAGTATCAGGCGGCATTAACTTAGTCGGTTGCGCAGATAGATCGTTAATATCAAAAACGTATGCTGATCCTGCGAAAGTATCGTCTTTGTAGGCACCGACAACAATCTTATTGGAAGAAACAGCAATCGCTTGTCCAAACTGATCGCCGTAACCGGCATCGAACGCGTTTAGTTTCGTTGGTTGTGCAGTTAAGTCAGTAGCATCAAAAACATAAACTGAACCAGAGTTACCTTTGGTATCGTCATCAAGTCTTGATCCTACAAGAATCTTATCGCCATACGATGCAACCGAATATCCGAAGTCATCGGCCCAATCCGCGTCATACGCGGTTAGTTTCGTTGGTTGAGCAGTTAAGTCGTTTGCGTCATATACGTAAATCGCCCCAGCATTTTGTTGACCGTCAACATCGACGCGACGTGATCCAACAACTATCTTATCTCCAACTCCAGTCACTGAGTATCCGAACCAATCGCCATCAGCGGCGTCCGGTGCAGTTAGTTTTGTTGGTTGAGCAGTTAAGTCGTTTGCATCATAAACATAAACTGAGCCAGAACCATCTTCATTATCGTCGTCGAGGTATGCGCCAACGAGTACATAGTTTACAGTCGTCGTCGTTGTGCCGCTAGCGGTGCCATGAATCGGTGGTGCGACATAATTCTCGTTAGTGCCTGGAGTGAACGTAACGTTTCCAAATAGTGATGTGCCTGGTCTTAAATTAAATGACATTTTAGTTTCCGTTATCTTTTTAGATTACGCCAAATCCTTATCGTGATTTAGGCCGCCTTTTTTCTTCTTAACAATGAACGCGTTAACTCGCGCCATTCCCCATTGTTGTGGCGTAGTACCAGGACGATGTCCTGTCTTCCACGCGGCCACACCGCGACGATATACTTTTCGCAGAGTATCTGCAGAGATACCAGACTTCTTCGCTTTTGCAGCGATACCGTCCGGTCCTTCTTCTAGGTCGATACTATCATACATCGAGTATCGTTTTTCTTCAAGATAGTTCTTAAAAGAAATCATGCCAGTTTCCTAATCATTCCTGCAAGTACCTTAGCATCTACATCTAGGTTAAACCTGCGAATAGTATCAGCAGCGGCAAACTCTGGAGAAGTGTATTTACCTTTACCCATCTCGCGTTTGATGTGTTGCGCCACTTTACGATATTTGTCTTTATTTATAGTTTTTGATCCGACACGATGCATCAAATCAGTCACCCAGTTCTCTAAGATATCATCTTGGCCTGGTGTGTCCTTAAAAGACTTTTTGCGTAACTTGTCGGTACCCTCTTCACCCGCACCGCCGTCTTCTGCGACACAGTTAGGGACCATCTTACCACCCTTCTTTTTCATACCGACTTGCTTGTAACCATCCCAACAATCTTCGTCATACATATCTTTGAACGACTTGGTGTACTTGGATGGTTTAGTCTTGGCAGTCTTATCTCCAGGAGCTGGTTTGTATGCAGACGCATCGTCGTCTGCCTTCTTACCATGCTTCTTGAAGTGCGCATCGCGTTTGACTTTGGTGGATTTTTTCAGTCCGGAGTGATATTTTGCTGGTTGCGTACCCTTACGATCTTTGATGTCTGGATCTTGTTTCTCAACAAGCTCGACAGCATCTAACCACTTGC
>JAYPBG010000379.1:973-3412 GCA_038124075.1 Gammaproteobacteria bacterium | reverse complement strand
GTTTAGAATGGCGACGCTGACATTAAAGAAAGGCATCACGCGACGAAAGAAAAAGGTACTGATAGTCAACAAAGACCTGGCACCGGCTCATAGTATGACCGCCTCATCAGTGGGGCATCAGGGGACCCTTAAAAGCCCCAAGAAAAAGAAAAAGGCGACACCACCACCCACCCCGAAGAAAGTGTTACCCGTCAAAAAGCCAAGAAAGCCACCACCATCACCTCTAATACTCACTGCAAAGAGAATCGAACGGGTGCTCACACTCTGTGAGGCCTACCCTCAACTATTTTCACTAGAAAACCCGAGACCCTTGGCGATTGGTTTTTCAGAGCAACTGATAGAGAACAACCCTAAAGAGCTGTCGAAGAAAGTGATTCGTAGTGGTGTTCAGCACTATACCAACTTGCCACAGTATCACAGAGCCGTATTAACGAAGGCACCACGTATTGACATATGTGGGGCTGATACAGAAGCTCCAGAGCCTGAGCATATTGAACATGCAAAAAAGCGCTTAAATTGGTGGTTAACCTTGCCAGAGCGATGGCCATTAGAATTCAACGAACTGTCTAAAAAATATCCTAATGTATTTGCATCATTGAGAGCGGGCATTGATAAAGCAGAAGACTAAAGCTGTATTTCTAATCTGCTTATCCGGCAGTGCACTCGAAAAATGGTTTGAGCAGCCTCATGGAAAGAGCTGTCTGGAGAGTACTCAGAAATGAAAAGAACCGCAACATGCTGCTGTGGCGCATGCACGCTAGACGTAGAAGGCGAGCCTGATATCCACGCCGTCTGCAGTTGCAGTAATTGCAAAAAGCGCACAGGCAGTGCATTTGGCATTTCCGCCTACTTCAAAAAAGAGGCCGTCACCGTCCCAACGGCAGCGATGTCACTCTATGAGCTCAACGTTGGTCACCCAACGCGAGAACAACAACGCTTCTTTTGTGCATCCTGTGGTACTACACTCTACTGGTGGTATAAATACTTTGAAGACAAATGGGGTGTAGCAGGGGGTTGCTTCATAGAAGAGCCACTGCCCACTCCCAAATACAGTGTCCACAATGAAGAGAAATGCCCCTGGGTAACACTGGACTCAGAGTGTAAGGAGTGGCGTTAAGCAAATAACGCATTGACGATGCATGTGTAGCCATTCTCTTCGCTCACAAGGCAGAAGGGTTGGGCGATGTTAATAGAGGATAGGAGTGAGCTGATATCATGAATATTCAGTGTGATTGTGGCGAGTTCAGGGCCGAATTGTATAACTTTCCAAAGGCTACCCCAGGTAGGTTGGTCTGTTACTGTGATGACTGCCAACTCTATGCAAAAAAAATTGAGCGCGAGGATATTTTAGACCCTTATGGTGGCACCCAGGTTATTCCTGTCTACCCCAATGACGTGAACATTCTATCCGGTGAACAACACCTTAAGTGCAATTTACTTAAAGAGAAGGGACTTCATCGATGGTCGGTGACCTGTTGCAATACGCCTGTTATTAACACGATACCTAAGTTCCCCTGGGCAGGTATCCCACATAGGCTTTACACGAATGCTGAGCCGGGCTGTTTGGAACGTTTAGGTAAGATAAAAAGCCGAATTAAGGGGAAATATGCGATCGGTGAGCCTCCATTTAAGCTTTCTCAAGATTTTGGCATCAAAGACGCGATGGTCGTGATACCGTTTGTTGCCAGAGGATTCATACTTCGTAAATTTAATCGCTCTCCACTGTTTCAGGAAGACGGTCAAACGCCTATTAAAGATCCGATGATACTGTCTTAATAAAGAAAGGGCAGTTGATTAAATATTGCTAGGAGGCGCTGTGGGGTATCGTGACTGAGGTACCATTATTTAGCGTGACTACGCTCACTCCAGCATACTATGCTCTATAATAAAAACGCTGAAAGGTACCAAAACTCATTAGCGAAACCTGATTCAACGACAATGCAGCGTGAGGTTGTAGCATGAAAGCTAAAGATCAACACTGGAAGTGTTGTAACCGCATAACGCCTTTAGCAGCAGCCGCAGTGCAGGCGCGAAGCACCGAAACGAAGGTCCAGCCCCTTAGAATGAGTACGGACAACTTCCTAAGAGGAGTAGCTGGCTAAGCTTATTATGTCACTAGTTTCTGCGCCTGATGCCAATTATTCTCCAGAGAATTTCAGTGAAATTATTCATGCGGCGAATAAACTGTTCATGTTCCTCTCTATGAGCTACGACATCGGGATGACGTTCTACTTCTTCTATTAACTTCTCTCTTAGTATTGCTCGCTCATTGTCTGACAAGAATATTTCTCTAAGCGTTTCAAGTTCGCCAGAATCCAACCAAACACCACCACAGCTAGGGCAGTCGTCAATTTCTAATATTCTTTTCGGGCTGTAGTACCTTCTCATCATTACTACCCCTGGACACTTCGGGCAGTTGATACGCTCAGCTTCATTCAA
>JAYPBG010000379.1:0-963 GCA_038124075.1 Gammaproteobacteria bacterium | reverse complement strand
CTTCACCTCTCATCTCATGTTTTTCATCAAAACTTTCGATCTCTCTATAATCGAAAAAAACGCCTCCACATTCGGTGGATATATCAACTGAGATACCACCAACTTTAACTTGTTTTAGTTTGCTACCTGTTCTTGGACATTTCATAAACGTATCCTTTTGTTGATTTGACATAACGCAATGCTCACCTGCATTTGTAGCAGAACTTGCTTTTGTGCTATTCAATCACAAAACGAGTACCGCGGAAAATGTCGGGTGCAGCTAATTGTTATACGTTATTGCGTTGTTGCATGAAAAAAATAAGGGTGAGATTGTCCCCTTAAATAGCATATTATGCAGCCTTTGCTAGTGTTGTGGGTACACCAAGCGCAGTCATACTGTTTAAGATTGAGCACCCAATCATTGCCTCAACTTTTTGGGAATCAATATTTCGGGCTCGCAATCTAGAGCCAAAAATCCCCTTAAATCGACCCATAAAATTCTCAGCCAAAAGACGACGACTATAGTCGTTCTTTATCTCCCAAGCAGGACGACCATATATCATTAATAAATTCCACATGATGATCTCTTTGAGTAGGTGATTCCGGATAATTATTTGAAACAACGGCGTTGACTGGTTTGGGTATCGTAACAAGTCCGTTTTTCTCTTCAATATGATCGTAGATCGCTTGGGAGTCATAAGCACCATCATCCAACATCTCATCGATATCATTTTCAATATTTTTTAAATGATTTTCAGCCTCAGTGGAATCACCTACACTGTTCTCTGTAAGAGAGGCTTATACAACCTCTAAAGTGCTTGTATTTAAGGTGATATGCAGTTTTCTCCACTGCCGGCGCTTTCTCAAGCCATGTTTCGTTTCAAACCACTCTCCTGATCCGAATATTTTCAACCCTGTACTATCAACTGCAATAGTGATCGACTCATTGGCGTTGACTGAATTAGAAATTGAAATATCTAATTC
>JAYPBG010000378.1:0-3412 GCA_038124075.1 Gammaproteobacteria bacterium | reverse complement strand
GCTTGATGAAGCGCAGCGGTCTCTCGCCTTCCAGAAGGGTCATAACTTGCGGCTGACAAGAGGTATTTATGGGTCGAAAAAAACTCTAAATCTGAGCCGGTCGGCATGGTCGACGAGCCTCGACCACAATATTGATTTAACGCTGTAATGACCGTATTGTTAAATTGAATGTATTGGGGCCCCGCTGCCATCACGTTCCGACTGCACCCCGTCGTCATTTTTCCAGGCGACACCGTCAGTTGAGGGTTGAGCGCAATCACCTGCTGACCCAACTCTCCCGCACCGTGCAGAATAAACTGAGACAGTACACACGTCATGGCTGCATCAACCGCCTGCTCTTTACGATCAAACAGCACAGAAAAGTTAACAATCTGAAGCTGCCCTATGCCACTTTTGAGCGCCCCCACACCAAACAACCCCAGCACACCCATCAACACCAACACCATAAACAAGACGGCACCACGCTCTTTTTGCCGCCTTAAGACCGCGCCTTTCCTTTTCAACTCTTCACCCTCTTCCCAATCCTTAACCTTCTTTTACATCCTTAATCTTTTTTTCAGTCCTTAACCCTCTTTAGAAAGACAGGGTTTAAATAGAAACATCACGAACGACATTTTTAAGCTCCACCGTCGTTTCAAACGTTCGCCGCAAGCGCCCATCTCCCACATCAATATCCAGACTTTTTTCATCATACACCTGCTCCAACAATTCAATAGGTTCAGGCGCTAAAAGCCGGTGACGCAATGGATAGCCTTGCGTATTATGCAGCAACAGACCAAAGCGCACAGTTACCACACGAAAGCGATCTGGATCGATTTGATTCGCCATAAGATAGTATTGTGGACTCCAAGACTCTAGTTCACGCCCTCGCTCAACAACACCAAACTGAACTTGAAAACTCTCCACACCCCCAATCAACGCGGTCCGTTTTACTGACTTAGCCGATGTCGCACCCTCGATCATCAACTCACAACGCAGTTCAAACACCGACGCCTGCCCAGGCATACGATCAACATAATATTTTGAGAGAATAATCTGATCAGCCCCACCTGAATAAGCTGCATCACCCAAACAGTCATAATCATCCGAAGCAAACATTTTTCTACGCAGTGTGATCACATCAAACGGACCACCATCATCGAATGTTTGACGCCAATCAATAGGGTCAATACCCTCTTGATGCATTGCCCCTGAAAAACCTGCCAACTGAAATTCTCTGCGCAAAAAGCCCAGCACAAATTTCCCATTCTCATTCACCTCAGCAAGCCCATCCTGCAGCGTGGCAACACGCGCACTGTTGACCATCATTTCAATAGCGATCAGTGTCACAATGGTCCCTAACAGCATCGCAATCATCAGCTCCACCAATGTTATGCCACGGCTTTTTTGCTGCCCTCTACTCACACGCTCCTCTCACAGAACTCACACGCTCATCTCACAGAGCCTTTTGAAAAAAATAACACAGCGCAACGCAGCACAGGACAAGACAAGACAAGACAAGACAAGACAGAAGAAAACAATACCAAAGACCTCAAAACACTTAATATTTAATTCCGAACACTTAATCAATGCTTCAGACGGATCACCACAGGGCTGTCCCATCAGAAGTTTTTAGCCAGAAGAGTGTAAAGTGGACTCTCCCCACCCAGCTTTTTTGCGTAAACCCTTGATGCTGGCGTTTTTATGATCTTTCTTAGCCTGGTTCAGCATGTTCAATGATATGTGCCTGACTATCGCCATTGCAGCTTGAGAGTATGAGGCAGCTAGAGCCGCCTCATTACCTTTGACGGTCATCGCCACCTCTGGCTGTTCCGTATGAAGAGTATACCATTATCTTTGTAAAAATACCTGCGGGTGAATGTTCCGCTTGCGGAACAGAGGGCCGGCGAGGCCCTGAAAATAGGGGTAGATGAGTGATATACACCTCAAAAGTGGGCAAAACTATCGCAAAAAAAATGTCCGGAGAAGTCTTGCCACTCCACAAAAAGAGTTATCCACCGCAAAACCTCCTGCCGCTCGTAAGACTTTCACTGTCTCTACATGTCCATATCTCTCCGCATACATCATTGCGGTTGCTCCATAACGATCAGCCTGATTGACCACTCCCCCCGCTCTTACTAAGGTATTCACTATCGCTGCACGACCATTCTGAGCCGCTAACATCAATGCTGTTTCATCAAGAATATTAACATGATTGACCGATATACCCTCCGTTCCTAGTAAGGCACTCACAACTTCTACACGACCACTGAGCGCCGCTGACATCAATGCTGTAAATCCAAAATTATTAGGCTGATTGACGCCTATTCCCTCAGCTTCGAGTAAAGCATTCACAACCGCTGCATGACCATTCTGAGCCGCTAACATCAATGCTGTAAATCCATCATTATCAGGCTGATTGACGCCTATTCCCTCAGCTTCGAGCAAAGCCTTCACAACCGCTGCATGACCACTATACGCCGCTAACAACAATGCTGTATTACCTTCATTATTAACCTGATTGACGTCTGCCCTCTCTCTTAGCAAGGTATTCACAACCGCTGCATGACCCTTCTGCGCCGTCATCATCAATGCTGTAAATCCATAATTATCAGTCTGATTGACGTCTACCCTCTCTCCTAGCAAGGCATTCACAATCGCTGCATGGCCCTCCTGCGCCGCTAACATCAATGCTGTTTCACCATCATTATTAACCTGATTGACGTCCACCCTCTCTCCTAGCAAGACATTCACAATCGCTGCATCGCCCTCCTGCGCCGCTAACATCAATGCTGTTACTCCATCATTATTAGCCTGATTGACGTCTATTCCCTCAGCTCCTAGTAAGGCATATACAACCTCTATATGACCCTTCTGCGCCGCTATCATCAATGCTGTAAATCCATCATTATCAGCCTGATTGACCGCTATTCCATTAACTCCAGCGAATGCTGCAATCAAAGCATTAACCGCTTCAAGACGCCGTTCTCGTACAGCTGCCATCAGTGCAGTGATACCACTATCTATATCCTCACGATTATTCAATATTCCATCTATATGATTATCATTTCTATACAAACAACCAAATTTTTGATTGCTAATGTTAATTTTATTTAGTAAATATTGAGGTAGTAGATCAACTATATCTCGCATGGTCGAGTGGGATGCTCTAACCTGAGCAATCGATTGAATATCGAGAAATGTTTCTATGTTCTGATGGAGCTCTTTTGTTAGATCTAAAAAAATATTTTGCTCTTCTCTTTGCGCAACGGTATTGGTTAGGTTTACTAAATTTGCACTGATAGCCCTATTCATTACCCCCCCCTAAAAATTAAAATAAAACCTGTACAACTGGATATTTTTTCCAGACAAATCAATCACCAATAGTTCGGACAGTTTTACACGGCTATAGCCCCGTAGTCACTATAAGCCT
>JAYPBG010000377.1:0-3433 GCA_038124075.1 Gammaproteobacteria bacterium | reverse complement strand
GTGCATGCACACTGGAGAACACTAGGGCTGTGATGATCAATATCATGGCGACAGGAATGGAGGATCCGGCGGTTAAGCGAGCACGCAGTGATAGATTCATGGTGTTTCCGTATGTATAAGTGTTATTTCTTGTTTTAAGTTGAATCCAAGTGTTTAAAAGGTGGGTATGATAAAAATATAGGTGAGTATGGGTGGCATTACCAGCGCCTCATCTATCTCTCTTGTTCTCTGGGGCTTAGAATATGGTTTTACGAGTGGCGTTGTTCATGGCGCTGTTAAAGCGGGTGACAGCAGTGATGTTCTCTCTATCATCGCGCTGCCTACATAGCGTGATCCAGGTATATTCAGATGGTGGCTGTCTCTATAGAGCAGTGTATCGCCTTGTGCCATGTTGCAGATGCTGTTCTGACAGATTAAATCATCTATTTGAATGTACTCAATGCGGTTTTTGTTAGCGATTCTCTTTAAGAAGGCCTCGTTGATGATGTTGATCTCACTGATCGGTGATTCGCAAAGGCCGCTGTTCTGCGGTGTGATGGAGTAGGCGCATATGAAAGGGTCAAACTGAAATCTTGGCACGTCACCGATGAGTATCACGTTCTTGCCTTGTGCTATTAGATGACCAGTGGTCTGATCAAGTGCCTTCTCTAATTCACTGAGGGATGTAAAGTCTTCCAGCTTTTTGAAGTAGTGCATGGTCAGTATGACGGTTTGAATAGAGGGCTCATGGGTCACGTGTTCAAAAATATTGTCAAAATCGGGTGTGGAGAGAAGGGGCTTCTTGTTTTGTAAATAGTAGACAACATTTTTATCGTGAAGTGCTTCGGATACCCCTATAAACAGATGTTCTGCGTGTGAGTCGCCGATGAGGGCTATATCAATCTTTTTATCTTCTTTAGACTGTTTGCAGCGAACATAGCCTGCATAACGGGGTGCCTCCTGCGCCAGGTGGGTGGGCGTGCACTCATGATAGGTCTCATCAAGATATCTATGGAAGTCGATGTGGTTGATATCCCCTTTGGGTACCGTTTGGTTTCTCACATAGCGCTCTTCAAAACCATTTTGTATATCACCGGTAATGCCTAGGGTTAGGAAAAACGTGCCGCCTGCCAGCGTGAATGCAAAGAGGGCTCTACGACTTATTCGCTGTTTATCCCGAAAAGGGGACTCAATAAAGCGCCAGGTGAGGTAGGCAAGCGAGAGGGCGAGTGCACAGAGCAGTAAAAACCAGTGCGTGCTTACGTCATAAAAACTGTAGTGCCTTGCAAAGGCAAACAGAGGTTGGTGCCAAAGGTAGGCGCTGTAACTGATTAAGCCGATGCCCACCAAAGGTTTCACGCCAAGTAAGCGGCCTGCTACTGTATTGGGTGTCGCGAATAGAATGATCAGTGCTGTGCCGAGGGTGGGTATCAGTGTATACAGGCTTGGAAAAGGGGTGTGATCATCAAACGCAACGATGGCGTAACCGATACCGAGCAGCCCCAGAAGACTTAAGCACTCTGCTGAAACCTTTGTAGAAATATTTGAAGAAACCTGCGTATCCGTTTGGAAAGGCTCTTTGTGGTGGTATTTGAGTATGAAGGCGGTGATGGCGCCGATGCCCAGCTCCCAAAAACGTGTGTGCAATAAGAAGAATGTGGCGGACGGCGCATGCTCAGCACCCCAGTGTGCGCTCAGTAGGCTGACCAGGCTGATCAAGATCAGGGCTAAAAAGGTCCACCGTTTTCTAAAGCGCCATAGGCCCATTAAGAGCAGTGGAAAGAGAAGATAGTACTGCTCTTCGACCGCTAAGCTCCATGTGTGAAGGAGGGGCTTTAAGTCGGACTCAACACCAAAGTATCCGCTTTCACTCCAGAAGAGAACATTGGATAGAAAGAGCGTCACAGTGGCTGCGCTCTCACTGAAGTCTTCTAGGTGAGTGGGGGGCAGTAGGTACCAAGCAAAAGGGAGGCAGCAGAGCATAACAAAGTAGAGTGCCGGTAAAATGCGTCGGGCCCGGCGCTCATAAAAGTGCGTAATGGAGAATCGGCCTTGGCTCATCTCCGATAGGAGTATTGTGGTAATGAGGTAGCCACTGATGACAAAAAATATGTCGACACCCACAAATCCGCCTTGGAATGTGCTAATGCCTGCATGGAACAGTATGACGGGGAGTACAGCAAGCGCGCGAAGCCCATCGATTTCTCTTCTGTAGATCATCGGTTATCTCTGTTTCTGATGCTTTAAAATGTTTGAAAATTGACCTCTTCTTGAGTGGTGCTGGTTATTTTAGACGTAACCTTTCATGGGCGTCCAGCGCTTTTCCAAGTCTTGTTTGTGTCAGCAGATCATCAAGCGAGCAATTATTGACTGGATTTGAGAGATCAAAATTGATATCTTGCGTACTCAAGGACTTGAGTATTTTTGGAACGGTTCACGGTAAACGTGGGCTTCCTAAGAAGTATGATGGAAAGGTGAGTCTCTTAGCTAAGGCATTCTTGAGCGCTTCGAATAAGAGGGTGAGCTGGATGATGGGTTACCACCTATTATGGGGTTGCTGCCAATTTTCAAAAAATAGAAAAAATAGAGGCTGTCTACAAGGGTATGGGGTATGGCCGCGTAAAACGGTCCAGACTATTGAAACATTAGTTATTGTCTATTTTTGCATCATGTTGAATAATTTTATATGGAAGTAGTTATTTATGAACAGTTACAGTTTAAGCGCTTTAGCACGGTCATTAGAAAATTATTATTCGTGTCAGCCTATTAATAGCAGCGATCTTGGGGTGAGTGGAACCCTTCTCGGTTGCATTAAGGAGTGTCTTGAAAATCAATTAAGCAAGCTTTCTGATTATATTGGAGTAATGGAGAGCTACCCCAATACAGCTGTTTTAAAAAACCTTTTGAAAGGTGGTCTTGCTAGTGAACTCAAACTTTTTCTATCAAATCACGATAAAAGCGAAGAGGCTCATTCCAGGAAAGAAAACTTAAACGCTTCTGAAATTATCTCCCATGAGATAATAGAATTTTCTCTTGATTTAGCCGCGAAGGTAGGAGATGAAAGCCTGTTCGACCGCTTAATGAGGGAGCTTAACAAAAAAGAAATCAACCTGGATGAAGAAAAATTACAGTGCTGTTTTAAGAATTCTGTAAGGTACGGACATATTGGTGTTGTTGACTTGTTGCTCTCCAATAATACATTTCGTTTAAATGTCTCCGCCGATAATAATTATGCGATTCGGGCTGCCGCACAAAACGGTCACCTTGAAGTGGTAAATCGATTGCTAGCGCTTGAGGGGTGCGGTATTGATCCTGCGGCTCGTAATAATTATGCGATTCGGCTTGCCGCACAAAAAGGTCACCTTGAGGTGGTGAAACGATTGCTTCAAGATATACGCGTATATGCGCCAACCAATTTCAGTTTTATGGAAAACCCACGGATTCTATCAACCTT
>JAYPBG010000376.1:0-3435 GCA_038124075.1 Gammaproteobacteria bacterium | reverse complement strand
ATATTTACATCTAAATCTCTAACTCTATGAAATGATTCTTTTTATTGGAACGGGTTTCTTGAGTCAGGTTCTATGTTGTTTTAGCTGGGTTTATCTATCTATCTATCTATCTATTTGTCTGTATCTCAACCGGTTAACCAGCTGGCCAGTTAACTGGTTTATAGATAAAGCACTGATGTTTCTTGTTTTTTAGTCTTGCTGCTCTATTTGCGCTGTATACTGAATTCGTCAAAAGAGCCGATGAATGTATGCTGTTTTGATAGCATACGTTGGTTAATTGTCTAGCTATTCTCCATTAATTTGGCTCCAATGTCTAAGGTTTTTCAACATTATCGAGACTTAAGTAACAATTGTGTTCATTTGCCTTGGAGGCTGTCACCTTCAACACCCTCAACAAAGTGTCTCTTAACTATACTCATATGGAAATACCGGTGAATAGGTTCTGTGGCTGAAATCGATCCATAATCCATGTTGAGGCTTATGAGCATTAAACATCTCTCTATTTATCTTATGATCGTACTCTGCAGCGTTATGCTCTCTCACGCAAGTCACGCGTGGCTTGTCGACAGAGAAGATAACGTGCTTAATGAACATTTTAATAAGCGCGATATGGACGGTGATGAGGATAAGCCTGTTAAGATCACCGCCAAAGAGTTGCAGGCGCTGTATAAGCATGCGCGCACTCAATATGAAGCTGAGCTTGAAGCGCTCGGTGTGATCGCGGATTTTAGTGATGATAAAAAATGGGTCTCCTATTCGGATGACAAACAGATTCGGCGAACGGTTGATTTTGAGGAGAATGAAATTCAGCTCTCGGTGCCACGTATGGAGCGCGATGGCCGTGTTGACTTTTCGGCTGTTAATGCGTTGGCCTTGAGTGAGGTGGAAGATCTATTAAATACGACCATTAAAGAAGCGCTAGAAGAGGATCCGTTGTTTGAAGTGTGGGAGTCCATTGCTGAGTTAGAGGGGCGTAATAAAATCGAAGGCGATGAAGAGCTGAATCGTACGTTGGTCTTTTCTGAATTGTTTTCAACGGCTTTGCCATCTACCCGCATGATACAGAGGGTGGCAGGTGAGTTAATGGAAAGAAGTTATATAGCGTATCAAACACCACAGTCGAGTACAGTGATCAGTAGGGTGGATGTGCCCATTGCTGTTGATCGTGTTGATTTTCGAGTGCCGCTGCCAGACGATCGATTACTGAAAAAGGCTAAGAATCTGAGGCCCATCGTCTCGGAGAGTTCAAAAGAGCATAATGTCCCGGTTCATGTTATTTTTGCTGTCATACATACAGAGAGTTTTTTTAATCCGTTGGCACGCTCAAGAATCCCTGCCTACGGTTTGATGCAAGTCGTCCCTCGAACAGCAGGGAGGGATGTGAGCCAGCTTTTGTATAAAGACCAACGTCTTAAGCTGACCTCAAGCTATCTGTATGATCCCAAAAATAATGTCAATGTGGGTACCGCCTATCTGAGGGTGCTTTACTATCGCTATCTAAAAAAAATAACCAATCCTCAGAGCCGTCTTTACTGCACGATAGCGGCATACAATACCGGTACGGTAAATGTTGCACGTGCTTTTGTGAATATGCCAAGCATGCAGGAAGCCATTCCGGTTATAAATAACATGAGCAGCGAACAAGTGCTGGATAGACTGATGAAAAAGCTGCCGGCGAAAGAGAGTAGAGACTATTTGAAGAAAATTTTAGAGCGATCACCAGGTTACAGCCATTTCGACCTTCCTGTTGATGTGAATGAGGGTGGGGGTTAGCTGTGTGGCGTAAGTGTTGGCGCGGTTATCTATATGGCTGTAGGTATGGTTGGCCTCTTCTGCTTGGGTTGTTGTTTGTTGTCGCCTGCTCGGATCGGGATAATGTCGGGGATCTCCATAAGCGGATCGACTCGCTGCAGGTTAAGCTGATAGAAAAAGAGGTGTTGGTTCGTGAGCTTCTTTCATCAGGCAGTGACAGTTTAGGTAAGCATGTTGTAGAGCTTCAGCAAAAAGTAAAAGCCTTAGAGGCGCAGCTTAAGACGGAGCATACAGCATTTATTATTGATGAGTTGGCGTATTCGACCATTGAGAAAAAGTTTTTGCCTTACTTGAAAGTGGATGGACGAGTCATCGCCATAGAGTGTTCATGCCCTCAAAAAATGGTGATCAAACTGGAGCTGAAGGTGTTGGATGACCATCTGCGTACGGTGGGTCTGAAAACGATGGATGTGGTGGCGGTGGATGGTATTGCTCAGCTTAGTACAGAGATCGCATTGCACTATCATGGAGTGAAATCAAAAGACCTAAGTTTACGTTGGACGCTACTCGCTTGGTACCCTGTTCAGCCCGCAGAAATTAGATCGGTGACATTGAAAGAGTGAGTTGTTTATTTAATGCAGCTGAATCTTAGTATGCTATTATTGACGATGGTCATTGAGCTTGTTGCATAGCCGGAATTTAGCCTAATACACTGTTAGCATTTCAAGGAAGATCTATGTTATCTAAAAAAGAGTTATCTAAAAAAGAGTTATCCAGAGAAGAGCTAAAGGCGCTGCACGGGGAACAATATGTTGAATCTTTTGATAAGGGGCAGTCTAAGTTTAGGTTAGAGCGTCTGATAAATTCAATTCCATTGTCTTCAGAGTTTAAAGTGGTTGATTTTGGGTGTGGCATCGGGTTGCTTGTCCCCCTGCTTTCTGGAAAAGTGGAATATTTTAAGATGCCTTCACCCGATATCATTTATTCCCATAATAGGAAGGTTTTTTAAAGCAAGAATATTTATTGAAGCCACGGCTTGTCGAAATGCTAACGGTGCATTGTAGCGAGAAAATCATATACTATAAACAGTTCGTTTACTTAAGGGTGAAACATTGCAGGACCTATACCCATATTTTTAACTAATATATGGAGCTCGCTCCCGATTTGTACTATTTTTCTTCCATGATGCTCCCTTATGTAGTGAACACTCTTATGTAGTGAACAGGAAATGACCCGTTTAGCCATGAAATCGAACAAGACCTATAGCCGATATTTGGATCTTCAGCTCCCCTCTGGACAGTCCACCTTCCTCCTCGGCGCCCGAAAAACCGGGAAATCCCACTACTTAAAAGCTCGCTTTCCAGACTCAATTTACTACGATCTTTTAGCGACAGACGAATATGTTCGGTTGGTCAAGTCGCCTCACTTGCTGAGAGAGGAGGTGCTCGCATTAGAGCCTGAAAAACTGAAAGAGCCAATTATTATTGATGAGATTCAAAAAGTGCCTGCACTTCTGGACGAAGTCCACTGGCTGATAGAGAACAGTGGCGCCTATTTCATCCTATGCGGCTCTAGCGCACGCAAACTACGCTCAACGGGTTTGACCTCCTCTCCTCCCTGAAGGAAGAAGATTCCTTAGAGTCATTACAACCCTAAGACCAGGGCGGCTTACGCCGCTACCTT
>JAYPBG010000375.1:3003-3442 GCA_038124075.1 Gammaproteobacteria bacterium | reverse complement strand
GTCTTGGGTATCGACATAAGTCTTGGTAGTGGGGTCAGTTTCAAGGGTATTGAGACGTGCATCCAGAGCAGCATCAGCCGTAGCCTCCGCAGCAATAAAAGCATCCAGGGCAGCCTGGAGAGCCGTCACAGCAGCTTCACGGGCAGCCAGTTCAGCAGCCTCTGCAGCTTCTGCACGAGCTTCCTCAGCGTCAATAGCAGCCTGCAGAGCAACCACTGCTGCAGCACGAGCAGCTTCTTCATCATTAATATGTTGATCAAGAGCACCTTCGGCAGCAATAGCACGGGCAGTCTCAGCAGCCAGGGCTTGACCCAGTTCATGCAGGTTATCAAGATGCTCAGGAGAAGCATCAACCAGAACTTGCTTCAGCTTGTTAATCTCAGTATCGATGTAGTACTGGATAAAAGAGTTCATGATGTTATTTTGTTGTGTTTCAGCT
>JAYPBG010000375.1:2502-2993 GCA_038124075.1 Gammaproteobacteria bacterium | reverse complement strand
CCTTGAGCGTATCCAGGGCTTCAGGCGCGCCATCAAGAATCAGGTTCTTGAGAGTGTTCAACTCATTATCAATATAGTACTTGACAAAGGAATTCATGATGTTATCTTGTTGTGTAGATGCTTGGGCGGCATTAAGGTTAGATTGAAAAGTCATTGTTTAGAAAAGAATTAAATTGTCCAGAGTGGACGAGGATCGTCGGGTAAGTAGCTTGAATATGTTTGAAAAGGAGACATAAGAGCTTCAACACTAGAAGATGATTGAAACGTTAAGTTCCAAATTTCAATCAAGCCATCACTTGGGTTAAGCGGTCCGCCTTCCGTTTGAAATTGAAAATACATACCAACGGGGTGTGCATATTTTGTGTTTGGTGTGACCCGTGCTCTGCCACTTGCTTCTCCAGTACTAGTATCAAAACCTGTTGATGTGTAATACCTCAAGGCATCGACATTTGAACCACTAACTCTTGAATACGAACCGTCCTTTAATCGAT
>JAYPBG010000375.1:1507-2492 GCA_038124075.1 Gammaproteobacteria bacterium | reverse complement strand
GAACTGCGTCATCACGAATATACCAATCAAATTCGCAACTTGCAAGGATTGAATCGTACAAAGGTGAGTACTTTGTTTGTTGAATACCTGCTCCGGTGTGTGGCACATAACCGATAGCAAAAGTTTCGGACCATTGACCACTGACACCACCGTTAAAATAGCACGCCATGCCTTGATTCTTGTTAGACATGATCGGCTTACCGCCAGAACGGAACAAAAGCTGATTGCCAGATTCAGCTGTGAATCCATCTCCGGGAGGACTGCTGGCAGCACTGTTGCTTCCATTGCTGCCCTTCGTGCACTTGTATGCATTCATATCAAGCAACCAGTTGCCCGTCTCGTTCAGCACCTTTGGAAATGTAATTAATTTAGCCATTAATTAACCTCCAGTAATGTAGTAAGTGTTGCTTGTTTTGGTAATTGTAAGGTTGTTGGTAAATCCAGTTGTGTTGGTTTTAACGTAGTTGGTAGTACTACTACCAGTAGAAGGAGTACTCCAATACGGAGCGTAGCTGCTTCCACCACTTGTCAAGACTTGACCTGCGGTGCCGGTTGTACTGTTGTTACTACCTCGACTACTGTGAGCGTATAGACGAGCGTCTGCGCCATAACCGATATAGGTGTGTCCTCTAAAGTAATGGGTATTAAAGTAAGTACATGAACTGCTGCTTGTTTTAATATATTCTCTACTACTATGCCGAATACTAACACCAGAGGAACCCCAAGTAATACGACTGTTAGAGTCAAACTTAAGTGTTCCACCATTTGCATCCCATTCAACACGGTCTCCAGAGGTGAGCCAACTTAACTTGCCTGCGGTTGCATTAAGGTTCATTCTAGGAGGATATCCATTTGAATCAGAACCAGACGGGTTACCAGCATAGAAAGTACCGTCACTGGCAATAGCGCCTTTTGCTTTAAAAGTACCACTACACACTAAAGTTGTAGAATATCCCGGTTGATAAAGCTGAACATGCCTTACAGC
>JAYPBG010000375.1:0-1497 GCA_038124075.1 Gammaproteobacteria bacterium | reverse complement strand
CCAGTAGACAGTGCTGCCGTTAGTCTTCAATACTTGCCCTGAAGTACCGTATCCTATAGTGCCGCTATTGCTAGATATTGGCGCTTGCAAACCCTTTGGAATGGCAAAATAACCGGAACCCCAATAAGCAACGGCAGTACCGTTATAATTTAATTCTCCACCAGCACTGTTGAATTTAGCGCTATAGCTAGAACCCGAGCCGTAAATAAAGGCTCCACTGCTATTAAAATAATATCGCCTATTGCTAGTAGACGTACCGTTGTAATAAAAACCGCCAAAGGTCTCTTCAAAATACACTCTGGGTCTATAAGACGTCCATGTTCCATCGCTTTCTGCCTTGCCAGCAAAGTAATAGCCTGTTCCGCTGTGGATGCTGCCTTTAGCCCTAAACACATTACTGGCGATAAGGTCTGTGCTGTAGCCAGGCTGATAAATATATGCGTGACGGGTGGCATCAGTGTCAGTTCTTGTCGTACTAAAACGAAGGTGATGTGACTTTAATGGCGGGCTGCTGAAGTTGATAGTGCCGTCTGTTTTTTCAGTTCTCAGGTTCAGCTCACCGGTCATCTCATCACCCTTCTTCAACACGAACTCACTGGCATCACCACCAGAAGGTTCTTGGAAGATGTTTACATAAGTAATGTATTTACCGTCGTCATCTTGACGGTTGCTCGGTTTACCTTCAGCTTCAATCCGATTAAATTCAACAATAGCTGCTGTACCAAACGGGTTGTTACTTTCACCAATATCGTAGATATTATGAATCTTACCAAGACACTTGTCAGGGTCAGGTTTGTCAAACAACAGGATCAGCTTGTCATCATCAGGATCATTAGGATCACCTAGAATAGTATCCCAGTTCTCATGGTTGGTGCCATTCATATCCCGAATATGGAATACAGCAGCATCAGCAAGAGTGTACTCGTCAGTAATTTGCCACGTTGGGAATACACCACGAAGCAAGTAATACTTACCAGGATCAGGAGGACGGCTAACATTCAGGTTAGGATCCCATTCCCACGCACCTTTCTCAAGTGACGGGGCAATAGCATCAATCTCTTCCTGAAGGTCAATAAGACCGTTTAACAGAGCAAGGTCTTCTTTATCAACATACTCTTTGTTGACAGCAAAGTCACCAGGAGTCAGCTCCCTATCAGGTGTAGGAATGTTTTTAATAAGGACACCATTGTCAATACCATGCGCCGATGTATCATTACGAGCAAAGTCACCAAAAATAACTTGAGGACCGCCACCACCATAAACAGTAATAGCATCACCATGACGGTTACCGATTCTAAGTTGGTTCTTAAAAGTGTTACCGTCGTCAAGCTCTACACGGATACCAAATGGAGTTTTAGCGTCTGCACCGAAAGACCCATCAGATCTCACCAATCGAGGTGAAACACTTTCAATATTGCTAAACCTTTCATTAGCAGGATCCCATTGTTCAACCATATTCCCTTGACCATCGTCTTCGAGAATAGGATCACCATCGCC